>JAGNHB010000028.1:0-2500 GCA_018001935.1 Acidobacteriota bacterium | reverse complement strand
TTTCGGTGGTAGAGCTCTGAATGGACTAGGGGCCCTAAAAGGTTACCGAATCCAACCAAACTTCGAATGCCGAAAATTGCAATCCGGGAGTCAGACTGCGGGTGCTAAGATTCGTAGTCGAAAGGGAAACAGCCCAGACCGCCAGCTAAGGCCCCCAAATACAGGCTAAGTGGTAAAGGATGTGGAGACGCTTAGACAACCAGGAGGTTGGCTTAGAAGCAGCCACCCTTAAAAGAAAGCGTAATAGCTCACTGGTCAAGCGGCTCCGTGCCGACAATTCAACGGGGCTCAAGCCTGTTGCCGAAGCTGCGGAATCTGCTTTGCAGATTGGTAGGGGAGCATTCCAATCGGGTGAAGGTGTGTTGCGAGACATGCTGGACTGGTTGGAAGAGACTCTGCCGGCACGAGTAGCGATAAAGCACGTGAGAGGCGTGCTCGCCGAAAATCTAAGGTTTCCTTGGGAAGGTTAATCCGCCAAGGGTTAGTCGGCCCCTAAGCCGAGGCCGAAAGGCGTAGGTGATGGGAAACAGGTTAATATTCCTGTACCGCATGAAGTGCGTTACTACCAATGGGGTGACGCGGAAGGGAAGGCTCAGCCGGGTCATGGTTGTCCCGGTCCAAGCTCGTAGGAGGGTCTGCTAGGCAAATCCGGCGGACCGTCAACTCCGAGAGGTGATGGGGAGCCCTTTTTGGGCGAACTGGCTTACACCATGCCGCCAAGAAAAACCTCTAGGGAGTGCTTCATGCGACCGTACCGTAAACCGACACAGGTAGATGGGTAGAAAATACCTAGGCGCTTGAGAGAACTCTTACTCAGGAACTAGGCACACTAGCTCCGTAACTTTGGAAGAAGGAGTGCCCGCGGTAGGTGGAGGGGTTCGCCCCCCGAGCCGACGCGGGTCGCAGTGAAAGGGCCCAGGCGACTGTTTACTAAAAACACAGGACTCTGCTAAGTCGAACACGACGTATAGGGTCTGACGCCTGCCCGGTGCCGGAAGGTTAAAGGGAGAGGTCAGCGCAAGCGAAGCTTTGAACTGAAGCCCCGGTAAACGGCGGCCGTAACTATAACGGTCCTAAGGTAGCGAAATTCCTTGTCGGGTAAGTTCCGACCTGCACGAATGGCGTAACGATCTGGGCGCTGTCTTGGTAAGAGGCTCAGCGAAACTGAAACACCGGTGAAGATGCCGGTTACCCGCAGCTAGACAGAAAGACCCCGTGCACCTTTACTGTACCTTAGCAGTGGATTTTGGTGTGTTATGTGCAGGATAGGTGGGAGGCTGTGAACTGTGGGCGTCAGCCTGCAGGGAGCCAACGGTGAGATACCACCCTTAACACTCCGGAGTTCTAACCTAGAGTCGTCATCCGGCTCAGGGACATTGCTAGGCGGGCAGTTTGACTGGGGCGGTTGCCTCCTAAATTGTAACGGAGGCGCTCTAAGGTGTGCTCAGGCTGTTTGGAAATCAGCCGTAGAGTGCAAAGGCACAAGCACGCTTGACTGTGAGGCCTACAAGCCGAGCAGGTGCGAAAGCAGGACTTAGTGATCCGGTGGTTCCGTGTGGAAGGGCCATCGCTCAACGGATAAAAGGTACGCCGGGGATAACAGGCTGATCTTGCCCAAGAGTCCACATCGACGGCAAGGTTTGGCACCTCGATGTCGGCTCGTCGCATCCTGGGGCTGGAGAAGGTCCCAAGGGTCGGGCTGTTCGCCCGTTAAAGCGGCACGTGAGCTGGGTTTAGAACGTCGCGAGACAGTTCGGTCCTTATCTGCTGTGGGCGTAGGAGATTTGAGAGGGGCTGTCCTTAGTACGAAAGGACCGGGATGGACGGACCTCTAGTGCACCAGTTGTCGCACCAGCGGCATGGCTGGATAGCTAGGTCCGGTCGGGATAAACGCTGAAGGCATCTAAGCGTGAAGCCCACCTCGAGATTAGATCTCCCTGCCGTAAGGCACTAAAGACCTCTGGTAGACTACCAGGTGATAGGCTGGAAGTGGAAGCGTGGCAACACGCGCAGCTAACCAGTACTAATCGGTCGAGCGGCTTGACCATTATTTATTTCGCCCGTCATCTCCCAATTTTTTGAAATTCTGCCGAACGGAATTGTTCGGTGGCCATAGCGAAGGGGGTACACCCGATCCCATCCCGAACTCGGTCGTTAAGCCCTTCAGCGCCGATGATACTGCCATTGACTTGGTGGGAAAGTAGGACGCCGCCGAGCTTATATACAAAGGCCCCGCCATTGCGGGGCCTTTTCCTTTTTTCGCCCTGCCCGCCCCGAAGCCTCCCTCCCAAACCGCAAACCGGAAAAGAAACCACGAAATACACGGAATACACGGAAAATATACCACGAACCACACGAAAGCGGCAGCTCGCGGACTCGCTGCCGCACTCCTGTACATTGTAATCAGGACGAGGAAGCAAGTGGCTGCGGGGAGCACCACCGCACTCCCGTTTCGCAAAGAACTCTCTTTGGACCTGTGCCCCCGCAGCCTTTGACAGAA
>JAGNHB010000027.1 GCA_018001935.1 Acidobacteriota bacterium | reverse complement strand
TGGACCCCTGACGGTTCCACGGTCGCCGTCAGCAACCCAGAGGAACTCCTTGCCGTTTCCGCCGTCGCCGCCAGTTCTCCCGGCGAGATTTCCGCCACTTCCGCGGTTGCCGCCGGCACCTCCGCCGAGACTCCCGCCCCTTCGCCGCTCAACACAAGCGTCTCCATCGAGACCCCCATCCGCTCCCCGGCCGTCGCCGGCGCCTCCGGTGAGGCTCCCGCCGCTTTCGCGAGGGTCGTCAGAAGGTCCGTCGGGGCTCCGGTCGCCTTCGCGATCATGGCCAGCACCTCCGCCGAGGCCCCGGCCGCACCCGGCGGGCGTGCCATTTCCGCCACCCGCAGCGCCGCCGCCAGCCGCGTCTCCGCCGCCAGCGCGTCCAGCCGCTCCCACGCCGACGTGTGCGCGCTCTCCTCCGGCGTCCGCGAAAGCCCCGCCCGCACCGGGTTCAGCTCCACGTACGCCATGCACGTCAGCAGCGCCCCCTCCCCCTCCAGCAGCCGGCACTGGTACCGCCCCTCCCAGAACCGCCCCTTGCACCCGTCCTCCGCGTTCGCCTTCCGCGCGATGTACTCGTTCAGCCGCCCCATGAACCAGCTCAGCTTCGCCAGCCGCTTCCGCAGCTGCCGCACCCGCGACGCCTTCTTCACGATCCGCTTCACCTGCACCCGAAGCGTCTCCTCGTCCGGCGGGGTCTTCCGGGAGGGGGAGCTCAGCACCCAGTTCCGGGCCACCTCCTCGTCGGTCATGGCCTCGGCCCGGTCGGGGCGGGTGCGGAGGATGTCGTGGAGGTGGTTGTCCATGACGGCGTAGGCGAGGACGTCCACGGCGAAGTAGCCGGCGAGCTGGACGAGGCGGTCGCGGACCCAGTCCTTGCGGTGGTCGAAGTTCTTGCCGGTGTCGGGGTCGTCCCCGCAGAGGAAGGCGCGGCGGACGCAGCGGGCGGTGCAGTGGTAGACCCGCTCGGCGCCGTCGGCGACGATGTTCTTGCGCGCGATGGCCATGGCAGCCTCCTGGAAGTGGACTTCACCCTTACTAACGTTTTCGCCGAACAATATCCGAAGTTATTTCGCAAAACCGGTGCAAAAAAATGGGGGGAGGCTCCGCGCTGACCCGGGAGAGGGGACCGGGCCGCGGGGCGGGAGACGGATGGGAAGCGCCGCGAGCAGGCTTGGCGGGCAGGTCGGGAAGGGGGACACTCACTTTTCCACTTCGCTTGAGTGTCCTGTTTCGACGCCTGGCTGGGCCTGCACCTGGCCCCGCCTCGTGGCTGACAGGTTCCGCGGGATGGGCACCGGCCCGGGGGGGACGCGGAGGGAGGCGAGGGACGGTTAGGAGGCCCGGCGGGCGGGTCGGGAAAGGGACACTCAGTCTTCCGCTTCGCTTGAGTGTCCTATTTTACCACGCGCCTGGCCTGGCCTGCTCCTGGTCCCGCCTCGTGACTGGCTGGTTCCGTGGGACGGGCACCGGCCCGTGGGTAACGCGGGGGGAGGCGAGGGACGGTGAGGAGGCCCGGCGGGCGGGTCGGGAAAGGGACACTCAGTCTTCCGTTTCGTGTGAGTGTCCTACTCTCACTACTCTCACACTCTGGCAAGTGCCCACCTCTTACTCTTACTCTCGAAGAAACGCGACATGACCACCACAATCTGAGGTAAAATGCCTTTTTCGGGAGGTGAACATGAAAAGAGTCGCCCTGACCGCTCTACTCGCGATCACCCTGCTTGCAGGGAGCGCCTTGGCCGGTAAGAACCCTCTGTCCTTCGAAGATCTCTTCGGCATGAAGCGTCTGTCGGATCTTCAGGTTTCGCCCGACGGGAGATGGGCCGCCGTTGTCCAGGCGGAATTCGATATCGATGCCAACAAGTCAACTACGGACATCTGGCTCGTTTCGCTCACGAAGGGGGAACGGCGCCGACTGACCACCTCGCCGGCTCGCGATTGGCACCCGAGATGGATCGCGGGCGGGAAAGAACTGGTGTTCCTTTCCACACGAAGCGGGGATTCCCAAATCTGGAAAATTCCCTTGGACGGCGGTGAGGCTGTCCAAGTCACCAATCTTTACTCCGGGGTGGACAGCTTCGCCTGGTCCGCGGACGGTTCGTTCATCCTTTTCGCGGCGGAAGTCTGGCCCGATGCCCCCACCGAGGCGGAGAATCGCAAGAAGGACGAAGCACGGGCCGCGGACAAGAGCACCGGCAAACTCCTTGACCGGCTCTTCTACCGCCAGTGGAACCGATGGGTAAACGACAAGTACAGCCACGTTTTCCGCTATGACCTGGCTTCGAAAGAGATTCGGGAACTGACTCCCGGAAAGGTGCACTGCCCGCCTCTCGACCTGGGATCAACCCATGACTTTTCAATCTCGCCGGATGGGAAGGAAGTGACCTGGGTACTCAACCCGGACGCCCAACCCGCGGTGTCCACCAACAACGACGTGTTCCGCCTCAAATTGGACGGTGGGATTCCGGAGAACTTCACGGCTTCGAACAAGGCCAACGATTTCGGACCTTCGTACAGCCCGGACGGCAGGTTCTTCTCATGGTTGGCCATGAAACGCCCCGGTTTCGAAGCCGACAAGGTGGATCTCTGGGTCCAGGACCGGGGTACGGGGGAACGCCGCTGCCTCACCGCCTCCTGGGACCTTTCCGTGGACGACTATCGCTGGGCCCCGGACAACCGCACCGTGTACCTGACTGCCGCCGACCGGGGCCGGGTGTCTCTTTTTGCCGTCGCCCTCGACGGGGAAGGGGTGAAAAAGGTTTATGGCAAGCACCACAACGGATCACTCAACGTGGCGCCCGACGGAAAATCCCTGGTCTTCCTCCAGCAGGCGGCAGACCGCCCCGACGATGTCTGGCGCCTCGACCTGGCCACCGGGAACATCGATCGCCTGACCGACGTCAACCAGGGCCGCATGGCCTCGATCGAGATGGGTGTCCTGGAAGAGTTCACCTTCCCGGGCGCGAAGGGGGAGGCCGTCCATGCCTTCTTCGTCAAGCCCCCCGGATTCGACCCGTCGAAGAGATACCCTGTGGTGGTCCTGGCCCATGGCGGTCCCCAGGGGGCCTTCGGAGACGAGTTTCACTACCGGTGGAATGTCCAGATGTTCGCCTCGCCCGGGTACATCCCCCTGATGATCAACTTCCACGGTTCGCGGGGCTACGGTCAGGCTTTCATGGATGCCGTCAGCCGGGACTGGGGCGGCGCGCCCTACGAGGACATGGAGAAGGGCGTGGACGCGTTCCTGGCCCGGTTCCCCTTTGCGGACGGAACCCGTCTTGCCGCCGCGGGGGCTTCCTACGGCGGGTTCATGATGAACTGGATTGCGGGGAAAACCGACCGCTACAAGTGCCTGGTCTCCCACGACGGAGTTTTCGACCAGCGCGGGATGTACGGCGCCACCGAGGAGGTCTGGTTCCCCGAGTGGGAGTTCGGCGGCAAACCCTGGGAAGCCGGTTCGCTCTACGAGAAGTGGTCGCCCTGCAACCTGGCGGCGAACTTCAGGACACCCATGCTGGTCGTGCACTCGGAGCTGGATTACCGGGTCCCCGTCAGCCAGGGGTTCCAGCTTTTCACGACCCTCCAACGCTTGGGGGTCGAGTCGAAGATGCTTTACTTCCCCGACGAGGACCACTTTGTGTCCAAGCCCCAGAACGCCCGGCTCTGGTGGAAAACTGTCCTCGGCTGGATCGGCGACCACGTCGCGAAGTGAGCGGACCTTGCGTGACCGCCGTCGATAGACCACGGCGGTTTCGGGGGGGCGCGGTAAGCGGTTGACCCGCATTCGTGGAGTTTGAGGTCGGAACCTGACGCCCGGGGGGGCGCGCAGCATACGATCGGGCTCGCGGCTTCACCGGGCCGATTGGACCCGTCAATGCCCACGAGCAGAGGGGAAGCGGGACATGGGTGTCCAACCCAAGGGAAACGAAGCGCAGTTTGTGGAGCGGTTCAAGGCGAGCCGGTCTCTCCGTGCCCAGATGGCGCTGATCCTTTTCGGGGTGTGCCTGTCGGGCCCCCTGTTCAGCAAGGTGATGCTCCTGGCAGGGGTTCATGGCATGGCGGTGCGATATCCCCTGGCGGTCGGCGCCGCCTACCTGACTTTCTTCCTCCTGGTGAAGGCCTGGCTGACCCTGGTCCTCCCGGCAGGGACACCCGGGCGCGGGGAGGGGTCCTCTCCGGGGCCAGGGGACGGCAGCGTCAGCCTGGGAGACGGGCTGCCGGATCTGGCGGGATCAGGGGATGCCTCCCCGTTTCGCGGGGGTGGCGGGCGCTTCGACGGGGCTGGCGCCGCCGTAGCCCTGGACGGCGCCGGGGGTGGGATGCGCGGATCTGCCGGAGCTGGAGGGATCTCCAAAACGGGAAAGGGGACGTCCGGTCCATCGGGTTCCTGGGACCTGGACAAGGAGGTGGTGGTTCTCCTTCTCCTCGTTGCCCTGCTGGCCGTCATCTTCGGGGCGGCAATCCTTCTGGTCTGGCAGGCGCCGGTGATTCTGTCCGAAGCCGCTCTTCAGGCCGCCCTCGCCTCAGGATTGGTCCGACGGACGCACCAAGGCGCCGCCGGACACTGGACCGGCGGGGTCTTCCGCGCCACATGGAAACCCTTTGCGTGGGTGCTGGCCCTGGCCCTGGTCCTGGGGCTTACCGCCACCGCCCTGTTTCCCGGAGCGGAGAAGCTCTCGGACATTCTCCGCTCTCTCTGACGGCCGGATCACCGCTTTCGGACAAACCGGATATCCGCCCGGTTTCCCTGGACATCGTGGAAAGATCCCTCGATGATCCCATCCCGCAGGATCCCGCTGTAGACGGCAAAGTAATCATCACGGGAGTTCCCGGTGACATTGCTCTGGACGATGGAGACCACCCGACCGCCGCGCCCGGCGAAGATCGTTCCCGCGAAGACGCTGGCATCGCGGATGTCGGTGTAGCGCCCGGTGAAACCGTTCCCGCTCCGCGTAAACCTCACGGTGTGAGTCTGGTTCAGGGCACCGCGCCACGTGAGTGTCCACTCTCCCTCGAGAGAGCCGGAATCCGCGGCGGGCGGCGGCTGAACGGTGGGAGGGGTCCCGCCGCCGGTCACCGTCCAGGCGATGTTCCGCCAGCACCCTTTCCCCTTGTTGTAGGCCGTCGGTTCCGGGTCGCCGAGTTCGAGGCTGCCTTTCGGCACGTTCGGGGAAGCCGCGGCGCCGGGCTCGATGTTGACGCCCCCGCTGACGCGCCGGCCGTCCACGAAGAGGTCGAAGGATTTCTGCCGCGGCCGGGCTTCGGCCCGGAACCGGTACCACCGGTTCAGTTCCAGCTTCATGACGGGCGGGACGCAGTTGTACTGACGGCCGGACTGGAAGTGGGTGACCTGGGGACCCCAATCGGTGGAGACGTGGACGAAACCGTCGTCGTAGAGAACCAGCCAGTGCCCGTCCGGCGCCAGCAGCTTGAAGTCGAAGGAGACGACGTAGTCCCGGTCGAAGCCGTAGGGCCTCGGCTGCCAGATGTACGCCGTACCGCTTTTCATGGCGTCGATGCAGATCTCCCCCCCGCCGGCGTTCACCGTGTTTCCGCCGGTGGTGACGGTCTGCCATCCCGCCGCCTCGGCCAGGGCGGCCGTGGACAACAGGATCACCACCGGCAGGCACCGACGAAACCGAACGGGTATGGATGGGAGGGCTTGCGGCGGCCTGGACGATGTTTTCATCACTACCTCCTGAAAAAGGGGACTGATTCGAGCGTCGGCAACCAGTGACGGGTGCGGGTTTCATTCCATGCCCCGATTGTAGCACCGGGGAAGGGACCGGGGAAAGGGAAACGTTGCTAGAATCGGTTCACCGGACCTGTGGATTCAGATTGACGGATGGTCACTCCTGACTTACTGTAGGAATGAATGGAGCAGACCCCGGGAGTGCCCCCGGGATCACTCGCGTCCCTTCCAGGCTGGTGGGCGCGGGTCTTGGTCTGATCGGGTCCCGCCCGGCGGGTCGGAGGTGTCATGGCCACGGACGATCACTCCGCAGGTTCGGATAAGCCGGGTTTGGAAAACAGGGCCCGGCATTTCGCCGAGCTGACCCGCCGGTTTCACCGGATGATCCTCCGGCTGGCAACCCGCGAGACGCGACGAGGGACCGAACGGAAACGGGTTTTCGGTTACATCACCGAGCAGGTTTCCCGGGCCCTGCAAGTGGATCGGACCGGGGTCTGGCTCTTTGACGCCGAGGGTTTGCGCCTGACGTGCGCCGACGTTTTCAAACGCCCGGACAAGCGTCACGAAGACGGCGCCATCCTGCCGGTCCACGACTTTCCCCGCTATTTTGATGCCCTGCGCCGCGGCCGGGGGGTCGATGCCGCGGACTCCCGGAACGATCCCCGGACCTGCGAGCTGTCCAACGGCTATCTTGTGCCGTCCGCCATCGCCTCCAAGCTGGATGCCCCGGTCCGCCTGGGCGGGAACCTCGTCGGGGTGGTGTGTGTCGAGCAAACGGGCAGTCTCCGCGCCTGGGCCCGGGAGGAGGTTGACTTCGTCTGCGTCGTGGCGGACCACGTGGCCCAGGTGATCTCCGACTTCGACCGGCGGAAGGCGGAGGCAGACCTCCGGCTCACCGAGGCCCGCCTTCAGAGCCTTTACGAGATCTCTATCTCCCCGGCCGAGAACACCCAGGCCCTCCTGGATTTCGCCCTGGACGAGGCCATCCGCCTCACGGGCAGCAAGATCGGGTACATCTACCATTACGACGAGGAGGCCCGCCGCTTCAGCCTGAATTCCTGGTCGCAGGACGTGATGAAAGAGTGTTCCGTCGCCTTGTCCCAGAACATTCACGACCTCGACCGGACGGGCATCTGGGGAGAGGCTGTCCGTCAGCGGCGGCCGATACTCGTCAACGATTTCAACGCGCCCAATCCTCTCAAGAAGGGTTACCCCGACGGCCACGTCAAACTTCAACGATTCCTGACGGTCCCCATCCTGACCGGTGATTCCATCGTGGCCGTTGTGGGGGTCGCCAACAAGGCGAGCGACTATGACGCCGCCGACTCCCGCCAGCTCACCTTGCTCATGGACGCCGTCTGGAAGATCGTCGAGCACCGTCGAACGCTGGAGGCGCTGCGGGAGAGCGAGGAAAAGTACCGGGCCCTTCACTCCTCCCTCAGTGAGGGGATGTGCCAGTACGAGATCGTTCGCGACAGCTCCGGGGCCCCGGTCGACTACCGGTTCCTCGAGGTGAACCCCGCTTTCGAGACGATCCTCGGGGTGACCGCCCCGGAAGCGGTCGGCCGGCTTGCCTCCGAGTTCTATCGAACGACCAACCCGCCCTACCTGGACATCTATGCCCAGGTCGCCGAAAACGGTGAGCCGGCGCACTTCGAGGCCTATTTCCCCCCGCTGGACCGTCATTTCGCCGTGGCGGTCTTCTCCCCCCGCCAGGGGCGGTTCGTCACCCTCTTCCAGGACATCACCGAACGGCGTGTGGCCGAGCACAAACGCCTCGAACTGGAGAGGAAATTCCTCCTGGCCCAGAAGATGGAGAGCCTCGGCATCCTCGCGGGAGGCGTGGCCCACGACTTCAACAACCTCATGATGGCCGTGACCGGCAACCTCGAACTGGCCATGCTGGACCTCGGCAGGGATTCCCGGGCGTTCAACAACATCCGGCAGGCCCTGGACGCAACCCAACGGGCGGCTTCTCTCACCCGGCAGATGCTCGCCTACGCCGGCAGGGGGCGATTTGTCCTCCAACCGGTCAACCTGGGTGAATTGTTCAAGGAAAAGTCAGACCTGCTCCGGGCATCCGTCGATCGCCACGTACGACTCTCCCTGCTGCTGGACAGCCGGGTCCCCCCCATCGAGGCGGACCCTCTCCAGATGGAACAGGTCGTGATCAACCTCCTCACCAACGCCGCCGAGGCCATCGGCGAGGACGACGGGGAGATCACGCTGAAGACGGGACTGCGGGAGTGCGACGACACCTACCTGAAATGGAGCCGTCTGGAGGAGAAGCCCCCCGCAGGCGTCTACGTCGTCCTCGAGGTCTCCGACACGGGGTGCGGGATGAACGCGGAGACCCGGCAACACCTCTTCGAGCCCTTCTTTTCCACCCGGCTCATGGGCCGGGGGCTGGGACTTCCCGCGGTGATGGGGATCGTTCGCAGCCACATGGGCGCCATCATGGTGGACAGCGAACCCGGCCGGGGGACGACCGTGACGGTCCTGTTCCCCCCGGTCCAGGCGGCGGTTCACGATACCGCCCCGGTTGACGGGACCGGTCAGGAGGCCACCGCACGCGAGGGTACGGCACAGGGGACCATCCTGGTGGTGGAGAGCGAGAAGATGGTCCGTGAGGTCTGCAAACGGATCCTCGAGTACCTCGGCTACGCCGTCATCATCGCGTCCTCACCCCAGGAGGCGATCGAGATCTTCAAAAGCCGCCGTTCCGGGATCGACGCCGTGATCCTCGATTTCACGACGCCCCGGGCCAGCAGCCTCCTGGTCGTTGCCCGGATGCGTGAACATCAGCCGGACGTGCGGATCATCCTGTCCAGTGACGGGGAGGAGAAAGACACCGTCCAGGGTTTCGGGGGGCAGGCCCACCTCGGGTTCGTGAAGAAACCTTACCAGATCCGCAGCCTCAAGGCGACTCTCGACCGCCTTCTCTCCGGCGAAAGGGCGAAGAAACCGCCCGACAAGGTCACCGCGCCCCCGAAATAGACGTCTGTCCGCGGGAGACGGAAAGGAGTCCCCGAATGTTGCGGGTTCACCCCGGCCGACCCGAGACAACGGGTACCGGGGCGGAGGGCGAGGAGACGAAGGGATCGGCCTCAGTCGAGGTCCGCGGAGGTGATCGTCTGTGTGACGAGGGGGCCGAGCTCATTGATCCGGACATAGGGTAGCGGCCGGAGCTTCCGGGTCCACTGCTGGGTCAGATGGCTGTCGAAAAAGTTCCAGGACACCAGGCTGTCAGGGTGTTCGGGCTCCAGCAGAAGCGTTGCCAGCATGGAAAGGGGCTGGGCGGTTCGGACCACGAACCAGCCGGGTTCAAGGTCCACGGCCGCGGGTGTCCAAAGCCCGGACAGGCTCACCCGGACGTGCCCCTCGGAAAGCCACGTGTCGAGGGCGATCGACGACGGCTCGAAATGCTCCGCCTCAACCCGGCTTTTCCGGACCACTCGGCTCACGGCGATCCCGTGGCGCAGAAGTTGGCGGACGGCGGGGACGCACCCGGGGGCGAGGGCGTAGGCAGCCGGCAGGGTGGTGTCGTGCAGGGATACGAAGCGGCGAAAATGAGGGACACTCACTGTTTTCGGCTTGTCCAGGACCGGTTTGAACCGGGGGTAGCCCAAGGGGCTTGTGAAGGGCTCAACTTCATAGGTTTCAACGGTCAGCGGCTTGTCGAGCGATTGAGTGTCCACTTTCAAAGACAGCTTCGGGCGCTCGGCCGCGGGGAGGGACGCCACGGCGGCGGCCCGCTGGTCGGCGTCCCGGGCGATCACGGACATCTCGGGGGCATGGTCCAGGACGAACCCGATCCAGGTATCGACAAAGGCCGTGCAGTGGGTGACCCGGGTGGAGAAGGGGATGTAGGCGTACATTTCGAGGAGGCTGGCAAACCGGTTCCGGAGAGCCACGTAGTCCACGCCCACCCGCGGGGAGGACGGGAAGCTGACCCACCCCGACTCGGGCTTGAGGTCGTCCTTGAAATCGCCATAGGGAAGGGAGGCGATCCCCTGGGCGCGGAGGGCCCGGTCCACGGCCGGGTAGAGCCTGTCCCAGAGGAAGCGGCTCAGGGCGGGGTCCCAGTTGGGGCCCATGGGGGAGGTGTAGGTCACCGTTTCCCGGTGGTAGGACCCGTCGGTGGTGTGGATGTCCAGGTAGACGAGGGGGTCCCACCGCAGGAGGACCTTCTCCAGCACGGCCCGGACCTCCCGGGTCTCGGTCTTGACGTAATCGCGGTTGATGTCGAGGTTGGCGATGGTGGCCCGTTGCCCGACCCCCTTGGCCGGGTTGGGCATGTAGTTCCGGTTGGCGGGTGAGACCGGCTCGTTCCCGTCGGCGTTGAAAATGGGCACGACCAGGAAGATGCCCCTTCGGAGCCAGTCCCGGTGCCTGCCCGCCACGAGTTCCCGCAGGAAGACCTGCAGGGCTTCCTTGCCTTCCACTTCGCCGGCGTGGATGTTGGCCTGGAGGTAGAGGACGGGGCGACCGTCCCGGAGGGCTTCCACGGGGGAGGAGGGCAGGGGGTCTCCCGCCACCACCAGGGGAACCTCCCGGCCCTCCAGGGTGCGGAGGAGTGTCTCGACCCGGAGGTGGGGGCTGGCCTGCTGGAGGGTCCGGATGAAATCCACGACGTCCTGGAAGGAGCTGGTTTCGCCGTAGTCGGTGAGCTCAGCCCGGGTCTTCGGCAGAGGGGGATCCCCGGATGCCCGGACCGCCCCGGAAGATGCGAGGGACACCCAAACGGCGTAGACGGTGAGGCCGGCCCGGATGATGCGCGTCATGGGACCCTCCTGCTCGACGCCTGTCACTTCGCGTCGACGAATTGCCGGGCGAAGTACCTGGCGCTGAGTTTTTCCCCGGTGGCGCGACGGATCATCTCGTTCCACTCGTACCGGGCCCCCGGCTTGAAGACGCTGTCCATGAAAAACCGGCCCAGGGCCTTGTCCCCGACGAAGGCCTGCGAATTCAGGTCATTCGATTTGCTGATCTTCCGGGCGGCGTGGTTGAGGAACTGCGAGGCGAGCAGCTCTCCCAGTTGGTAGTTGTGGTAGTAGGCCGGCACCGTGGCGATGTGGATCTTGGACGCCCAGTCGGGCGCTTTGCGCCCCGCGGGCTTGCGGATCATCTGGTATTTTTCCACCAGGGCCCACCAGAGGGCGTCCAGGTCCTGGTCCGGGTTCTCGTAAAGGGCTTTTTCGAAACGGTACATGACCTGGGCCCACCGGCTGAACACCAGTTGCTGGAGGCGCAGGGACTTGAAGCAGTCTCCGACGATCCGCTCGCGCTCGTCGGGGGAAATCCCCGCCATGGTCTGCAGCCAGGCCGGGTTGGCGGCCAGGCGCCCGAAGAACATGGCCACGGCCTCGGTGGTGAAGGTGTGGGCGGGCGTCCGCAACACCCAGGGAAGACCCGGGTCGATGAACTTGTCGTAGACGGCGTGACCGGACTCGTGGAGCATCGTCCCCATCCAGCTGAAATTGTCCTTCACGTTGCACACGATCCGCACGTCGCCGCTCCGGTCGATGTCGGTGCAGTAGGCGTGCTGGTATTTCCCGTCCTTCTCGTAGAGGTCGCTTCGCGAGAGGATGTCGTCCAGGGGCAGGCCGATCCCGGCGAAGTACCGCCGGTTCAGGTCGACGACGTCCTTGCCCTTGTAGTACTGGTCCAGGTCCACCGCGTAGACCTTGGGCGCCTCCTGGAAGAACCGGTTCTGGTAGTGCCAGGGCATCAGTTCGGCGGTATCGATGCCGAGACGGACGGCCAGCCTGGCGTCCAGATCCTTCTTGACGGCGGTGAAGGTGTCGCGGGTCAGGGCGTCCAGTTCGTCGAAGAGGGCGGCGATCTCCCTGGGGTCCTGCTCGCCGAGGATGAGCTGCATCTCGTGGAAATTGCCGAAGCCCAGCTTGCGGGCCGTCTCGTTGCGGAGCTTGGCCAGTTTCACCACGTCCGCCGCCACCAGGGCGCCGATCTTCTTGGAACCCTCCCAGACGGCGCGCAGTTCCGGCAGGTCCGTGGAGTCGACGAGGGTGGACTCCACCGCGTTGTCCGTCATCGTCCGGCCGCCCACCTCGACCCGGAAGGTGTTGAACTTCTCCTCGATGACCTTCTGCTGGCGGATCAGGGCCTCGATGTCGGCCAGGTCCAGCTGGCGGGCTTTAAACGCCAGGAAGAGGACGTCCAGCTGGCGTTTGAGGAGGGGGTCCTTGACGGCGTTCGACTTCTTCCAGGCCTCGAGCTTCCGGAAGGTCTCCTTGTCGGCGTAGACCGCGCTCGTCTTGATCTCGAGGTCCGCGGCCTTGTCGTAGTCTTCCTTCTTCCCGGAGATGGACGCGTCGAAGTTGGCAAGGTTGGACGCCTTCTCAAGCGGGGCCACGCGAGCCTCGAAGTCCTTGACGAATTGACGGAATTCCTGTTCCATGGTCACCTTCTTTCCGGAGGATGCCTCGCCGGCGAACAGACCGGACACCCCCGCGAGGGTGACGCCGAGCACCAGCGACGAGGTGATGACGAACCTTTTCATTCTGAATCTCCTTGGGTGTTGATCTGAAGCGTGCGTCCCTGAAATCAAAACCTCATTCTACGCGGAAGCGACGCGAATGTTAACGGGAAAATGGCTTGGCAGGGGTAATGTCACGCCGAAAGCGCCCGAAATACGCAAGCGACAGGGCCGATGGCCGGGGGGGCCGGCGCAGAAAAAAGACGCGGGGCGGCTGGGGGGCCGCCCCGCGATCAACGTCGTTCAAGACCCGGGTCAGGCGGTCAGGGCGGCCAGGGCAATGGAGTAGAGCTTGGTCCTGGCGCTGTCGCCGCGGGACGAGAGGACCGCGGGCACCCGGGCGCCGGCCACGAAGGCCCCCAGTTCGCCGTGGGCGAGCTTGGTGGCGAACTTGTAGAAGACGTTCCCCGACTCGATGTTGGGGAAGAGCAGGCAGTCGGCATCGCCGGCCACGGGGCTCTTGCAGCCCTTGGTCTCGGCGCTCTCCTTGTCGATGGCGGGGTCGAGGGCCAGGGGGCCGTCCACCAGGGCGCCCTTGATCTGGCCGCGCTCGGCCATTTTGGACAGGATGGCGGCGTCCACGCAGGCCTGCATCCCGGCGGACATTTGCTCGGTGGCGGCGATGACGGCCACCTTCGGGCAGGGGATGTCCAGCTTCTGGGCCGTCTTGATGAGGCAGTTGAGGATGACGGTCTTCTGCTTGAGGTCCGGCGCCGGCAGGATGGCCACGTCCCCGACGGTGAGGAGCTTGGGGTAGGTGGGCAGTTCGATCACCGTCACGTGGGTCAGGACGGCATCCTTGTCCATCAGGCCCCCTTCCTTGTTCAGGATGGCCTTCATGTACTTGTCGGAACTGACGAGCCCCTTCATCAGGAGGTTCCCCTCGCCCTGGTTGATGAGGCTGACCGCCAGGTTGGCGGCCTTCATCTCGTCGGCTTCCTGGACGATCTTGAACTGGCCGGGGTCGATGCCGTGGGCGGCGCAGTTCTTGAGGATGGTGGCCTCGTCGCCGACGAGGGTGGCGTCCACGATTCCCAGCTTGATGGCTTCGTGGACGGCCTCCACGGTGTGGACGTCGTTGGCGAAGGCGGCCACCAGGCGCTTTTTCGGCTTGGACTTGACCGCCTCCAGGATCTGGTCGAGTTTGGTGATGGGCATGGATGAATCTCCTTTGATGAGTGATATAAAACTATTTGTTTACTCTCAGTTGTGCAGGCAGGTCTTCGAGGCCTTGACGTGGAACGTTTTCCTCGGGAGGCAGGGACCATATCCGGGCCCGGGGGTCGCGGCCATGGGTCAGTGAAGCCGTAAAGCGCTGCATTTCAACAAGGCGTCGGGGGCCGGGAGGAATAGAACCGGGATACCCTCGATGGAAACGCACTCGCCCTCTTCCTGGTAACCTTTTTCCCGCAGGTAATCATAGAGAGGTGTCAAAGTGACGGTCAGGCCGGAAGAGGGAAGCAAGGTAAAAACGTCCAGATCGTAAGTCAGAATCGTCTCCACGTGAAACAGCGCCGCCATGGCCCCGCCGACGGCATACGCTTCAACGATGCCGTCCTGGACCATCTGGTTGAGTACTTTCAGCGTCTGTTTCATGGGAGACGGCTACCTGCAAGATCTCAGAGGATTAAACCCGGGGGGCGGCAAACGCCGCCCCCCGGAATTGGTCACTTCTGGGGCGCTTCCGGCTCGGATTCCTCGAACTCCCCGCTCTCGCGCTTGCTCTGGTAGACGGCCCACGCCACCAGGACGATGCCGATGGCGGCCACCATGATGCCCACGATGGGGGCGCCGGCCTTGAAGCCGGGGATCAGCTGGGAGAGGATGTCGTTGTCGCCGGAGATGTTGAACTGGAGCACCAGGCCGAGGGTCAGGAGGCTGACCATGTTCATGACCTTGATGAGGGGGTTGATGGCCGGGCCGGCGGTGTCCTTGAGCGGGTCGCCCACGGTGTCGCCGGTGACGGCCGCCTTGTGGGCCTCGGAGCCCTTGCCGCCGTAGATGCCGTCCTCGATCATCTTCTTGGCGTTGTCCCACGCGCCGCCCGCGTTGGCCATGAAGACCGCCAGGAGCTGGCCCGACAGGATCATGCCCGCCAGGAAGCCGCCGAGGGCGAAGGGGCCGAGGAGGAAGCCGACCAGGAGCGGGACCACGATGGCCAGGAGGCCGGGGCCCACCAGTTCCTTCTGGGCGGTCAGGGTGCAGATGTTCACCACCTTCCCGTAGTCGGGTTTCTTGCTGCCCTGCCAGATCTCGGGGTCGCGGAACTGGACGCGGCACTCCTGGACGATGTAGTAAGCCGCGCGCCCCACGGCGCGGATGAGCATGCTGGAGAAGAGGAAGGGAACGGCCCCGCCGATGAGGAGGCCGATGAAGATCTTGGGCGAAGCGACGGAGAGGAGGCCCGCCACGTTGTTGTACTGGGACATGGTCATCTCCGTGATCTTCTCCTCGCTGCCGACCGCGATGACCGCGATGAAGCTGGAGAAAAGGGAGACGGCGGCGATGACGGCGGAGCCGATGGCGATGCCCTTGGTCTCCGCCTTCGTGGTGTTCCCCACGGCGTCGAGATCGGCCAGGACCTGCCTCGCCCGCTTGTAGGACCCGGGCTCCTTGGCGTCCATTTCCGCCTTGTCGTAGCCCATCTCGCCGATGCCGTTGGCGTTGTCGGCCACCGGGCCGAAGACGTCCATGGAGATGGTGTTGCCGGTGAGCGTCAGCATGCCGATGCCGGTCATGGCCACGCCGTAGGCCACGAAGATGGGGCCCGTGCCGGCGTAGCAGAGGACGGACAGGAACACGGCCACGGCGATGACGGCGATGGCCACCACGGTGCTCTCGTAACCCACGGCGAAGCCCTGGATGATGTTGGTGGCGTGCCCCGTGCGGCAGGACTTGGCCAGGCTCTTGACGGGGGGGTGGCTGGTGTGGGTGTAGTAGCTGGTGACCTTGTTGAGCGCGATGGCCAGGATGACGCCGATGAAGCAGGTGATGGCGGGGCGCCAGTCCACGCCGGGGACGCCGAGGTTGTACCAGACGCCGCTCAGATGGTCGGAGATCGGGACGCCACCGACCACCCAGCCGGGGAACCCGGCGGCGGACATGGCGTTCTCCTTGACGTAGGCGGCGTCGAAGACCAGGTATTTCCAGCCGAGAACGACGAAGCCCAGGACGCTGATGGCGGACCCGATCCAGAAGCCGCGGTGAACGCTCTTGAGGGCCGTGTCCGAGGTGTCCTTGGCACCGGCCTTGACGGTGTAGGTGCTGATGATGGACCCCAGCACGCCGATGCCGCGCACCAGCAGCGGGAAGATGACCCCCTTGTGGCCGAAGGAGGCCATGCCGAGGATCATGGCGGCCACGATGGTGACCTCGTAGCTCTCGAAGATGTCCGCGGCCATCCCGGCGCAATCGCCCACGTTGTCGCCCACGTTGTCGGCGATGGTGGCGGCGTTGCGCGGGTCGTCCTCGGGGATGTCCTTCTCGATCTTGCCCACCAGGTCGGCGCCGACGTCGGCGGCCTTGGTGTAGATGCCGCCGCCCACGCGCATGAACAGCGCCAGCAGCGTGCCGCCGAAGCCGAAGCCCAGCAGGGCCTCGTAGGCCTGGGCGCCGAACACCAGGAAGATCAGGGTGCCGCCGAGCAGGCCGAGCCCGTCCGTCAGCATGCCGGTGATGGTGCCGGTGCGGTAACCGAGTTGCAGCGCCTCGCCGTAGGAGTGCCGGGCGGCAGCCGCCACGCGCAGGTTCCCCTGGGTCGCCAGGCGCATCCCGACGAAGCCCACGCACCAGCTGAAGAGGGCGCCCATGAGGAAGGCGACGGCGCGGCCCCAGCGGAAAGCCTGCTCATGGCCCGTGAAGGTGAAGAACAAAAGCAGGGTGATCACGATGATCAGGGGGCCGATCTTCTTGAACTGGGCGTACAGGTAGGCGTTGGCGCCTTCCCGGACGGCCGCGGCGATGTCCTGCATCTTCTTGGTCCCCGTGTCGGCACGGTAGACCTGGCCGACGAGCATCAGGGCGTAGAGCAGGCCCAGGATCGCGATCGCCAGGACCGACAGCAGGCAGATCCGCTCCAGTGAAGAGTACTTGGGGTCCGTGAAGAGCCGGAACGGCTTGAAAGGCTCGGCTTCGTGCGGTGTTCCCGCGGACGTGGCGGTGGTGGCGGGCGGGGTCGCCCCTCCCTGGCAACAGGGGGCGGTCCCGGTCTCGGCCGCGGGGACGGCGGTCCCGGTTGCCGGTTCGGGAGCGGCCGTCACGGTCTCCGCGGGCGTCGACGTGGGGGGCGTGGTTTGCGAGAAACCGGGGTGGAAACAGTACATGGCGACGAAAAAGCACAGAAGGGCGCCCAGGTACCACTGCCGGTTCCTGCGGTTTCTCATGAGGCGGAAGAACTGTTTCTTCATGACGTCTCCTATGTGGATTTTGTAGATCTCTGCGTTCCCGCCGAGGGACTTTCTGGGGTGCGGGACTCCCGACAAGGCTTCACGAAGACGCCCTATTCTATTAAAAAGGCCATCGGATCGCAACCTCTTTTTCAGGGGCTCAAAGGACAAAGGAAACCGAAAACAGATGGAGGATGCAGACAGGCCAGGGACGGCACGGGAAACCGGGAAGGGGTGGATCGAACGCAGCGTCGGTTTCGCGAGTGCCCCGGGAGGCCCCGCTTTCGTGCAGGATCTGGAAAGAGCTTGACATGAGCGGATTTCCGCGTACATTACCTTCATGCCCTGTGATCGCTACCTTGATCTCTCTTCTCGCTTTCCCTTCGCGGCCTCGCCGGCCCGGGCCCGGCGGTCTCCCGATCGCTCACGACCGCGCGGGGAGGTTCTCCAATGCTGTCCAAAGAGGTGACACTCATGGTTAGGAAATTCCGTCCGGCCCTTCTTCTCCTGTCGTTTTGCGGGACATTTGCACTTGCCCAGGTCGGGGTCTGGCAAAACCACGGACCGAACCCGGGGACCACCACCCGGCTGGCCGTGGCGCCCAACGGCTACGATGGGCTTTTCGCCGGACAGTACCAGGATGGGGGGTGCCTGTCCGCCACCAAGGACGGCTCCGGAAACATCGTGTGGCAGACGTGGCGGGACAGCCTGTCCAACCCGAACGTCATCGATGTCGCGGCGGCAGTGGGCGACGGGCAGCAGATCTTGTGGGCGGCAACCACGTCCTACCTCTTCCGGAGCCTCGACCGCGGGCAGACCTGGTCCTCCCAGACCCCGGAACTGGCCTATTTCATGCGCGTGGAGTCGGCCATCGCGGTCGGTGCCCCCGATTCGATCCTCTATGCCTGCACGACGGCCGGGAAAGTCTGGAAAACATCCGACGGCGGCGCGACGTGGACTGACTGCACCGGCACGCTTCCGGGAAATCCAATCCACAGCCTGGAGGTCAGTTCCCAGTTCCCGACGTCTCTCTTCGTCGGGCACTACCAGGGGAGCATCCATGTCACCTACAACAGCGGCGGGACCTGGACGAAGGTCCGCGACGGGGCGGGGGACGGAAGGGTTTCCGCGCTCGCGATCCTGGATCCCCTCCCGCAGGCCGAACAGTACCACGTCCTGGCGGCTTACGCGGAGACCACCACGGGGACCAACCCGGGGCCGGGCATGGCGATCTACAAGACCGTGGACGGTGGAGACCATTGGAACAAGGTCTTTTCCCTCGCCAGCGTGGAATGCCTCGCGAAGGATCCCGAGGACGGGAACGTGGTGTACGCGGGGACCCGGGCGCACGACGGGGCCAGCGCGGTCTACAAGAGCACCGACCGCGGGAACACCTGGACCCCCTGCGGCAAGGATTTTGGGGAGGACGTGGGGGTCTCCTCCCTGGTCGTCGTTCCCTCCACCCACCCTCTTCCGGGGGTCTACGCAGGGACTTACGACGGGTCGATCCTCCGCTCCACCGATGGCGGGCTCCACTGGAAATGGGAGCCCCGGGGGTTGAGCAACCGGTCCGTCCGGGGCCTGGCGGCGTCGGACGCGGGCCTCAAGCGCTTGTACGCCGGTACCGATTACGGGGAGTGTTTCGGGAGCCTGAGCCTGGGGTGGACCTGGGGCCTGATGAATTTCGGCGCGAACGACCTGTTGCTCGGGAACAAGATTTACGACCTCGCCGTCGAGCCCGGCAGCGCCTCACCCGTCCTCTACGCGGCGGCGAGAAACCTCCAACTCGTCAGGAGCCCGAACGGCGGCATCTCCTGGGAACCGGCCCCGTTGCCCGACCAGAGCGTCAACGTGTGGACGGTGGCCTTCGCTCCCGGTGACCCGGACATGGTCTATGCCGCGGGCGGCCAGATCTTCAACGGCCCCAGTTTCTTCACGAGCGAGGACAAGGGGCAGACCTGGGCCCAGCGATCCCTCAACTGCTGGGGCAACGACCTGGCCGTCAGCCCCGTCCATCCGGGGAACGTCTTCGTGGGGTCCTCCGCCTCCTACCCGAGCTATGGCGTCTACGGGTCTCAGGACCGGGGGGCGAGCTGGCCAACCAACCTCCGGGGCCTCCAGGGCATCGATGTCCTGGCGGTGGCCGTCAAGCCCGGCGGCGGCCAGGTGGTTTACGCGGGGACCGACGGGCATGGGCTTTTCCGTACGACGGATGGAGGGGCATCCTGGTCTTCCTGGGGTTTCAACGGGAAAACGGTGGCCGGCATCGCCGTTCACCCCTTCTGGACGAACCAGATGCTGGCCGGGGTGCCGGGGGAGGGGGTTTATCGGAGCACCGACGGCGGCGGGACCTGGTTCCTGTCCAGCACGGGGATCTGGGACAAGGACATCCTCGAGGTCCTCTATCACCCTGCCAGCCCGGCCTGGGCTTTCGCGTCGACGGACGGCGGGGGGGTCTTCTTCCGGAAGATCGTCCTGGACCTGAACCTGGATGACCTCTTCGACGTGATCGATCTGGTGGATTTCGGGGACCTCCTGGCGGAACGCCGTCACACGGTTCCCGGCGGTTTCGGTGCCGCGGACCTGAACGGCGACGGCGTCGAGAACGCCGTGGACCTGGTCCTGATGTGCGTCACCCCGATGGACCTGACGCAGTAGCACCGTGAAGGAGACAAAACATGAAAGAAACCCGAAAGCCGGTATTGCGAGAGGAGGCCGTCCGTTGCTGGAACGACCTGTTGTCCGCTTCTCCTGGGGCGGATGCCGTCATCGACCACCTCCTCCGGAAGCAGAAGCACCGGGGGCTTACCATCGGGGTGCGGCCCTTCTGCATGGTCGGCAGGCCTCGTTTCGTCACCGTCGGGGAGATGCGGCGGGAGCACCAGGCCGTCTCCGTGCTTTCGCGGGCGGTCCGGAAAGTGCGCGATGCCGTTCTGGCGGACCAGAAGCTCCACGCGGACTACCTCGGGGGTTTCAACGAGTGGATCGGGACCATCCTCGCGCTGGAGCCGAAGACCCCCGAAATCCGGTCGATCCTTCGCTTCGACTCCTTCACCACCGGCGAGGGGATCCGGTTCGTGGAACTGAACGGCGACATCCCCATGGGAAGCGTCGGCAACGACGGACTGGTCCCGCTGTTCCAGCGTCTCGATTTCTACAAGGCCTTCGAGACGCGATACGAGGTGTGGCCGAACCTGATCCAGGTCGGGATGGTCCAGACCTTCGTCCACGCCTGGCAGGCCTGGGGAGGCGCCGGGACTCCCCGGATGTGCATGCTGAGTTTCGCGGGAGGGGTCCAGGACCGCTTCGCCCACCTCAACGCCCGCTACCTGAAGAAAATGGGGTTCGAGGCCGTGCTGGCCCACCCCGGGGACCTGGACTTTTCACGGGGGAAACTCCGGGTGAAGGGAAGGGCCATTGACCTCGTCTACCGGTTGATGCATACCGACGACTGCCTGGAGCGCGCCGAGGAAATCGCCCCCCTCCTCCAGGCGGTCAGGCAGCGGGCGATCTGCCTCGTGAACCCGTTCCGGAGCGAACTCCTGAGTCACAAGTACCTCTTCGCCCTCCTGACGGACGACCGCCACGACTTCGGTTTCACGCGGGAAGAGGTCTCGGCCATCCGCGAACACATCCCCTGGGGCCGGATCCTGCGGGACGGGCGCTCCTCGGGCCCGGACGGCAAAACCGTCGACCTGCTGGAGTACGTGCAGGCGAACAAGGACGACCTGGTCCTCAAGCCGGCCCACGCGGCGGGCGGGAGCGGGGTGTTCCTGGGATGGAACCTCGACGGCTCCGCCTGGGAAAAGGCCTTGCGGGAGGCCTTGGCGGGCGAGTACGTGGTCCAGCAGAGAGTCGGGATCACCCGGGAGTGTTACCCCCTTCTGGAAAAAGGGTTCCCGCTCGTGGAGTTCTATGAGGACACCGACCCCTTCCACTTCCCGGGCGGGTACTCCGCCGTCCTGAGCCGGATCAGTTCGGCCGAGATCACCAATGTCTCCCAGGGGGGCAGCATCGTGCCCACCTTCGTGATCGACGCCCGGTGAGGGGCGGGACGCTCGCTCGCGGGAAAGGGTAGGCCCGGAAGGACGAAAGGGCCAAAACGACCGTTTTTCTTCGCGAGCTTGGCGCCTTGGCGAGATCCGGATCCGGATCGATTCTCGCCAAGGCGCCAAGACCGCAAAGAAAGACCCTGTCGGCCGCAACTTCCACTCTCGGCCGACGTTTCGAAAGATCGATCCCAATGAACTTGCGAGATTTGACGGGTTCGCAAAAAGTCCTGGTTGTGATCTCACAGAGGCACAGAGGCACGGAGAAGAATCGTAAGGACTGTTGATTCTATTAAATACGATTTGTATTTCTCTGTGCCTCCGTGCCTCTTTGAGAGAAAAGGACTTTTTGCGAACGCATCAGATTTGACAACTTGCATGCTCATTTTGACAAAGACCGCATCTGGAAGGCACTGCGCTCTTCCCGGGACTTCGCCCGGCAACAGTGGCCTCGGAAGGCAACCGGTATCGATAACATGTTGGTAAGAACGCAGCCGCTAAAGCGCCTACTCCCCCGGCGCGGTCGGGGGCGCGGCGTCCCAGTTGAACCGGATGCCGGCGGTGAAGGTGCGGGCCCGCATGGGGAAGCCCGGTTCCGTGACGTAGGCCTTGTTGAACACGTTCTCGAGCTTGCAGATGAGCCCCAGTCCCAGCCCCAGCTTCCGCTCCAGCGAGGCGTTGAAGACCGCGTACCCGGGGACCCGGACGACGGACCCGTTGGAGGCGGTGTAGCGGGCGGAGGAGGCGGCGATCCCCCAGAAACTGAAACGGAACCAGTCTTTCGGGTGCAGGGTCAGGAAGGCGTTGAACTGGTTTTTGGGGGTCAGGTCCAGCGGGACGCCGGCGCTCAGGTTCTCCGCCTGCAGGAAGGTGTAGTTCGCGCTCAGGTCGACCCACTCCCAGGACCGGGAGGCCTCGGCCTCGAAACCGGCGATGGAGGCCTGGCTGATGTTGATGTTGATGTAGGTCCCGTCGGAGAGGTTCTTGCGCTCGATGAGGTCCTTCAGCCGGTTGTAGAAGACGGCTCCCGCGAGTCGCACGGGGCCCCGCCAGGCGGCGCCGAACTCGACGTTGGCGCCGGTCTCGTCCCGGAGGTCGGGGTTGCCGCCGGTGGAGCCGTACAGGTTTTTCATGCTGGGGAAGCGGGACTTCCGGGACAGGGTCAGGCGGAGGTCGATGTCCTCGGTGGGGTTGTACTTGAGGGCCACCAGGGGGTTGATCCGGGCCTTGTTGTTGCCCTCGCCCTCCTCCTTCATCAGGTAGTCGACGCTGGCGCCCACCTGGAGCCCCCACCGGGAGTTCAGGCGGATGTAGTCCTCCGCGCCCACGGAGAGGACGTCCTGGGTGAAGACCTCCCACGGTTTCCCCAGGTCGGACTGCTGCCGGACCTTGTCGGTGTGGAAGTTGACGCTGGTGCGGAGTTCGTGCCTGCTCCCGAAGGGCGTGGTGTTCAGGACGAAGAAGCCCCAGGAATAGTTGTCGTAGGTGGACCGCCACTGGCGGGTGGTGAGGGAGGCGTTCTTGTAGGCGTCCAGGACATTGTAGTAACTCACGTAGAAGGCCCGGAACTTGAGGAACCCGTCGTTGAAGCTGGGCGTGGTGCCGCCGAAGCTGACGGTGCAGCGGTCCCAGTCGGCGAAACGCCAGTAGTTGGCCTTCTGGACCTCCAGCGCCCACGGGATGCCGTAGTTGGTGTTGAACCAGCTGAACTCCCCCAGCAGTTCGATGTCGGGGCGGGGGTAGTAGTAGACCTTCCCGAGGATGTTGTTCCGCTCGTAATCGCTGTTGGCCCGGAGGGTGGTGCGGTCGCCGGCCCGGTAGCAGAAGCCGTCGGATTTCTCCACGTCCCCGCCGAGAAGGAAGATGAACTTCCCGAGGTTGATGTTGCCGTAGGCGTTGATGCGGGCGGTCTCGTTCTCGCCGCGGGTCAGCTCGGCGGAGAAGGAGGGGCGGTCGGGGCGGCGGGTGATCAGTTCGATGATGCCGCCCAGGGTGTTGGGGCCGTACAGGACCGAGGACGCGCCCTTGATCACCTGGATCCGTTCGATGTCGGACGCCATGAAGGTCTTCAGGTCGTAGGAGTTGAAGTAGGGCTCGTAAACGGGGATCCCGTCGTAGAGCAGGGTGGTGCGGCCGGTGTCCAGCCCGCGGATCTTGATGCGCCACTCGTCCTTGCTGCCCACGGACACGTAGGTCCCGGACGTGTAGCTGAGGACCTCCGCCAGGTCGCGGGCGTCGGCGGCCTCGATCTTGTCCGGGAGGAGCACGGACACGGTGGCCACCGGCATCTCCTTCGGGGTCTCCGAGGAGACCGTGATGGCCTCGGTAATCTCCGCCGGGGCTTTCTTTTCCGTGTCCCTGCCGTCGCCCTTCTTTTTTTCCTGTTCGCCCTGTGCCAGGGCAACGGCCAGGAAAAGGGCCCCCAGGAGCAGCGTCAGGACGGCCCGTGCCCGGGTGCCGCGGCACCGGCGGACCGCGCCCGGCGGTCGGAGGGAAAGGGCCCCGGAACGGGGGGGGAGGCTGGCGAGGGGTGAAGCGAAGACAGAGTGAACCATGACGTTCTCCTTTTCGAAGGTGGAAGGTACGGCCGTTTCCCGCCGTGCCCTGTCGGCCTTCCGGCGTGGCGCGGGGCGCTGTAGCACGCGAAGGCTCGGAGAAACGCGAACGATAGCATTTCACGCAACTTCAATGCAATCTTTTTTTCAAGGGGAAGCGAACGTCGGCATCCCCTTCGACGGAAGCCTGAGGGGGCGGCTGTCCTTTCAGTCCCTTTGGTCCCTTTGGTCCTTTCGTCCTTGCCCGGAAAAGCGGCGGTCTGCGCCTCGCCGCCTCACCGTCTCACAGGTTCCTCGCGTAGATCCGGTAGCGCTTGGAAACCCGGGCGCCCAGCATGACGGCGGCGCGGTTCATCATCACGTTGTCCTCCAGCACCCAGCCGATCTCGCCGTGGGGGTAGCCGGCTTCCCCCCCGTACCGGACGATGTCACGGTAGAGGAGGGCCGTGTAGCCGAGGTTCTGGTAGTCCTTGCGCAGGCCCATGGCCAGCACGCGCATGAAACCCACCCGGCGGCGCCCGGCCAGGAGGCGGACCCAGCCGAAGGGGAGCAAGCGTCCGCCCAGGTCCTTGAAGATCCGGTTCAGGTCGGGCATGGCGAAGATGAAACCCACGGCCTCGCCTTCCCGCTCCGTGATGAAGATGATCCGGGGATCGCAGACCCACTTCAGGCTCTCCGCCATGGCGGAAAGCTCCTCGCGGGACATGGGGACGAAACCCCAGTTCCGGCTCCAGGCGTCGTTGTAAACGGCGAAGACCCGCTCCAGTTCCTCGTCCAGCTTGTTCATGCGGATGGGCCGGTTGCGGACGTTCTCCTTGCTCTCCACCCGGTCGGCGAGGTGCCGGATTCGTTCCATCGGCATGTCCTTCGCCTCCAGGTTGTAGGCCAGCAGGTCGCGGGCCTTGTCGAAACCGGCGGCCTCCACGTGGTCGGCGTAGCAGGGCGGGTTGTAGGGCATCATGAGGACGGGCGGTCGGTCGAAACCGTCCACGAGGAGGGCGCACTCGTAGTTCGTGGAAGGGTTCATGGGCCCCTGGATGCGGACGAGCCCGCGGGCGGCGCACCAGTTCGCGGCGGCGTCGAGGAGGGCGGCGGCCGTGTCCGGGTGGTCGTCCGTTTCGAAGAAGCCGAAGAAACCGCTCTTGTCGCCGTGGTACTCCTCGTGGGCGTGGTTGTGGATCGCGGCGACGCACCCCCGCGTCCCCCCCGGTCCCTCCGCGAGGAAGAACTCCGCCTCGGCCTTGAGGTAGAAGGGGTGACGGTCGCGGTTCAGGAGCGCCTTGCGGTCCATGAGGGGCGGGGGGACCCAGAACGGGTGGCCGTGGTACTTCCGGTAGGGGAAGCGGACGAATTCCGCCAGGTCCTTCCGGGAGCGGACGGGGCGGACAGCGACACGGCTCATGAGTAGACCTCCAGCGGGTTCGGCAGGGCGGACCCGGGTACGGTGAACAGGGCTTCCCGCAACCGAAGGAGAAGGTTGTCCACCCCTTCCCCCGTGAGGGCGGAGAGGACGATGCCCCGGCGCGCCAGGAAATCCCGCTCGGGTGCCGGGAGAAGGTCGGCCTTGTTCCAGACCGACAGGCGGGGGATCTCGTCGAGGTCCAGCTGCCGCAGCAGGTCCTCCACGGCGCGCACCTGGATGTCGCGGTCGGGCGCCGCGGCGTCGGCCAGGTGGACGATGAGGTCTGCCTCCTCGATCTCCTCGAGGGTGGCCTTGAACGCCTCCAACAGCTCCCGGGGGAGGTCGCGGATGAAGCCCACGGTGTCGGCCAGGATCGCCTCCGCTCCGCCCGGGAAGCGGAGTTGGCGGGTGAGGGGGTCCAGGGTGGCAAAGAGCTTGTCCTCGGCCAGGGCGTCGGCCCGGGCCAGCCGGTTGAAGAGGGTCGATTTGCCCGCGTTCGTGTACCCCACGATGGAGACCACGGGGACGGCCCGACGGCTCCGGCGGCGGCGGCGCTGGGCACGGGCCTTGCGGATCCCCTCCATCTTCTCCTCCAGGAAGGCGATCCGGTCCCGGATGCGGCGCTTGCCCACCTCGAGGACCGTCTCGCCGGGACCGCGGCCCCCGATCCCGCCGGTGAGGCGCGACAGCGAGTCGTCGGCCTCCGCGAGGCGGGGGAAGAGGTACTTGAACTGGGCCAGCTCCACCTGGATCTTCCCCTCCTGGGACCGGGCGCGGCGGGCGAAGATGTCGAGGATGAGCTGGGTCCGGTCGATGACCTTCATGTCCGTCTCGCGGCAGATGGCGCGGGCCTGGGTGGGGGAGAGGTTCCGGTTGAAGATGAGCATGCCGGCGCCGAGCTGCATGCCGCGGATGATGATCTCCCGCAACTTGCCCTCGCCCATGACGTGCCGCGGGTCCAGCCTCGGGCGACGCTGGACGAGCACGTCCAGGACCTCGGCGTCGGCGGTGCGGGCCAGCTCCCGGAGTTCGTCGAGCCGGGACCGCTCCGCCTCCAGGCCCCCGGTGGTGACGCCGACGAGGATGGCCCGTTCGGTCGCGGCGCCTTCCCGGCCCCCGGGGGCGGAGCGGGTGAACTCCGCCTCGAGGTCCCGGATAAAGGCCGGGAAGTCCAGGTCGAGGCGGTACACCGGGACCGACGGCAGCTGGGCCCAGAAGTCGCCGGGCCGCTGTTCGCCCCCGGGACCGGCGGCGGGCTTGACGTGGGCCGTGTGGAGCAGGCCGGGCGTTCCGCCCTCGTCGATCTCCAGGACGCTCATGGTGTCGAGGCGCAGGAGGGCGAGGTCGGTGAGGTCCTCCTGGGAGAGCCCCGTGCCGTCCAGGTGGGTGTGGACGCACCGGAGGCCGCGGAACCGCCGGAAGCCCGTGCGGAAGCGCTTGAAGTCGGGGAGTTCGATGCGGTGGGCATCCCCCACCACCACGTACTCAACGCTCCCCGCCCGGTTCAGCAGGAGGCCGACCTGGCGGTTCATCTCCGCGGACACCTCGACCAGCCGGGCGGCCAGTTCGGGCGTGAGGAGGGCGTGGGGGGGGACCCGCCGCTGGTGGAGCTTCTCCAGCATCCGGGTCTGGTGGGGCTTCAAGCCGTCGGTGCGGCCGTGGAGGCGCGAAATGGCTCACCTCCGGCCGGGCCGCTTGCGCGACGCCTCGCGCCGGCGGCGGAGATGGGCCTCGTAGAGGGACTTGATGCCGGTTTCAGGCCGGGGAGGGGGGGGCTGATCCTCCCGGCCCGCGAACACCTCGTAGGCCTTGCCATCCACGGCGACGGCCTTGCCCTCCAGCTTCAGACGGTTCCAGTGGGTGCAGAAGGACTGCCACCTGCCGCCGCCGCACGCTTCGAGGCACTTCCAGTCGGAGTCGGTGCAGTTGACGCACTCCCCGAAGAGCATGCACACCCGCGGGACGGGCGTCCCGCAGGTGCGGCAGGGGAGGAAGGGCTCCTCGCAGGCGGCATACCGGTCGCACGATTCCGCGTCTTCCCGAAGGACGCCTTCCCCGAAGACCCGGCAGCCGTAAGACACGTTTTCCTTCGTCTGTGACAGGAGGTTGCCGTCGTACCAGTGCTTGCAAATCCTGCAGTCCACTTTTCACCTCGAGGGCGGATTATAGCCCCGGTCCGGGAGGAATTCAACCGCCACGGGGGCCGGGGAGAGCCGGAACAACGGCCGGAGGCGGCCCACCCCGGCGCCCGGGCCGTCGGGGACGGCGGGCTGACGGAAGGGCACCAGATCGACGGGCATTCAGAGAATTTCCTTCTTGATTTCCAGGGTCTGCAGGGGGGACCGGGTGCCTTCAACCACCACGCGGTTCCGGCCCTCGGCCTTGGCCCGGTAGAGCATGGCGTCGGCCCGGCGGATGATCTCGGGGACGAGCCCGTCGGTGTAATCGAGGGGGCTGCCGAGCGCGGCGACCCCGATGCTGACGGAGCAGGGGATGCGGATGTTGTTCCGTTCCGCCGGGTACGCCAGGAGGAGGAGGCGGATCTTCTCCCCGACGCGGCGGGCGCCCTCCTTGCCGGTCTGGGGCAGGAGGATGATGAACTCCTCCCCGCCGAAGCGGGCGGGAATGTCGGTGACGCGGACCGATGACCGGAGGCACCGGGCCACGTGCTGGAGGACCCAGTCCCCGACCTCGTGGCCGAAATTGTCGTTGATCCGCTTGAAATGGTCCACGTCCACCATCAGCACGGACATCTCGGTCCCCGGCATCGCGCGGGCCTGGCGCCGGACTTCCTGCTGGAGGGCTTTCAGGAAGAACCGGCGGTTGTAGAGGCCGGTCAGTTCGTCGGTGACGGCCAGGTGCTTCAGCAGCGTGTTCTTCTTCTCCAGTTCCCGGGTGGCCTGGTTGACCGTCTGCTCCAGCTTCTCCTTCTCCCGCTCGATGGCCCGGTAACGCAAACGGAAACCGAAGTGGACAACGAGGGCCAGGACCACCGCCGCCAGGCAGTAGAACAGGGGATTTTGCCAGATCGCGGGCGCCACGCGGAAGGTGGCCAGCTTTTTGTCGACGGGAGGCCGGCCGCGCTCGGCGAGGCGGATGACGAAAGCGTAGTTGCCGGACGGCAGGTTGGTGTACTCCTTCACCCGGCTTTGCCCCAGCGGAACGAACTCCTCGTCGTACCCCTCGAGCTTCACGAAGGCGGTGACACTTTCCGGGCTCAGGAACTTCAGGACGTCGAACTCGAAGCGGATCGTCCGGGTGTCGTCCGGGAGGACGGCGCCGGGCGCCAGCCCCACCCGTTGAACCGCTCCCCCCCTCAGGGTCAGGAAGAGGCTGTCCAGGCAGGCCAGGGGCGGCGCGGTGGTCGGGACGGCGGCCGTGGCGACCGAAGGGTCGATCCGGCACACCCCCCCGACAAGGCCGAACCAGAAGCTCCCGTCGTCGGTCCGGCAACCGCAGTTGTGGGTGGTGAACTCGCTGCCCGGGAGCCCGTCGCCGGCCGTCAGGGTCCTGACGACGCGGCCCAGGGACGTGTCGAAGAGGGCGGCCCCCCCGTCCGTCCCGACCCAGAGGAGCCCGGGGCCGGATTCCAGCAGGACGACGCAACTGCTGTCGGGCAGGCCGTCGCCGGTGTCCCAGTGGGAGAGCCGGCCGGCGTCGTCGAGGGCGAAGAGGCCTTCGTCAGCGGCGATCCAGAGCCGCCCGTCCGCGCGGAGGAGGTCGTAGATGCCCAGGATGTCCGTTTTCCAGGGGAGAACGATTCGCTGGAAGGTGGTCCCGTCGAAGCGGACCAGGCCGCCGCCGACGGTCCCCAGGAGCACTCCGCGTCCGTCCGGCAACGGCAGGATGCACCGCACGTGATCGGCCGGCAATCCCCCGGCCCGGTTGAAGGCCGTGACCCGGCCGCCCTCGATGCGTGCCAGGCCTTGCCGGCACGCGGCCCAGACCACACCGGAACCGTCCTCGCAGAGGTCGGACACGCCGTCTCCCGGGAGGCCGTTCGCCCGGGTCAGGTAGGTGGCCTTTCCCCCCTGGAGGATGGCGATGCCTCCCCCGTCCGTTCCCACCCACACCGAGCCGTCCGGGCGGGGGAGCACCGTCCAGGCGAGGAACCGGCTGAAAAAGGCGCCGGCGGCGGTGACGGCCTCGAAGCGGTCGCCGTTCCGAACGAAGAGGCCGGCGTTGGTGCTGATCCAGGTGCGGCCGGACCGGGGGTCCCAGACCACGGCGGCCGTGCTGGTTCCCGGGAGGCCCGAGTTTTCGTCGAAGGTCTCGATCAGGCGGTTCTCGAGGCGGCTGATCCCGTTCATGGTGCCGATCCAGAGGAGCCCTTCCCGGTCCACGAGGACCTTCGTCACCGGGGTGCCGCCCAGGCCCGACCGGGTGCCGTACCACCCGACCGTCCCCCCGGAAGCGTACCCTACGCCACGGGGCCCGCCGACCCAGAGCGCGCCGTCGAGGCCGGCGCAGAGGCACAGCAGGCGCTCGTTTCCGGTGCCGGGGTAGGGGCCCTCGAAAACCGTAGAACCCTCGGCCAACCGGTAGAGGCCATTGTCCGTGGCCACCCAGCAGCACCGCTCCCCCGGCGAGGGGAGGACCGCGTTGATGACGGCCCCGGCGGGCACGGACTGGACCGGTTCACTGCCGGGTGCGGGGGAGACCTTCAGAAGGTTGCCGCCCGCCCCGACGTACAGAGAGCGGCCGTCCGACGCCAGCGCCGAGAAACCCGCGTCGGACGGGGGCAGCGGCGTGAGTGTCCAGGACCGTTTCGACGTCAGCCTGCCCAGCCTCCCGTCGGCGGTCAGGCAGAAGAAGTCGTTCCCCATCCCGGTGAAACCGATGACGGGGCTGGCCGTGTCGATGGTGGAGGCGAACCGGCCGTCCTCGGGGCGGTACACGCAGGGGCCCCGGTACGTCCCGGCCCAGAGTTGGCCGGAGCCATCCTCGCCAAGGGCGAAGGCCGTGTTCTGCACGACACCGCGCTCACGGTCGAAGTTGCGGAACAGGGTCCCGTTGAACCGGGAGAGCCCGCCGGAGCAACCGGCCCACAGGTAGCCCGAACGATCCTGGTACAGGCTCCAGACGCGGGAGGACGCCAGCCCGTTCTCGGGCGTGAAACGGCGAAAGGGGAGGATCTGGGCGCAGGTCGCCCCCGCGAAAAGGAGAAGAAAAAGTAGTTGAAGACCGGTCCGTCTCATCGTGCCGTCCTGGCGGGGGTGTTCCCGGCGCGCGCCGCGTTCGACGGCATTATACCCGCAAATCAAGGCATTGCAAGCCCGACGGTATCGCAAAGACACGGGAACCCCCTGTTTTCTGCGAACGGTGCGAATCCCTCGGCCCCGTCGAATTTCGGTTTTTCCGAGGCCGTCCAGGGTGACGTCCCCGCAACAAGTTCGGACCTCTTAAACCATGATGATCTCGAAAAAAGTCCGGATTTTAATCTCACAGAGGCACGGAGAAGAATCATAAGAATTCTTTGTTTCAATGTATTGCAGATTTCTTTCTTTGCGTTCTCTACGTTCTTTGTGGCTGAATCGACTTTTTGCGGCAACGTCAAGGGTGGTACAATGGCCCCGGCGGTTTTGCATGGGGCCCCGGGTGGTTGAACGGCACGGATTGACGGGCAACGACTCATGATCGCGGGGCTTCAGGCCAGAGCCTCACCCTCGCAGGCGAAAGAGGTGACGCATGGAAAAAATCCCCTCCTCCTATCTCCAGCTCTCGACCGACGACGTGAGTTCCCGGATCCGGGAGGCCCGGTTGAAGCTGGGGCCCCGGGCGGTCGTCCTGGTCCACCATTTCCAGCGGGACGACGTCGCCCGCCAGGCGGACTTCCTCGGCAGTTCCACCGAACTGCTGGCCCGGGTCGCGTCCCTCCGGGAGGCCGATTACCTGGTGCTCTGCGGAAACCGCCCCCTCGCCGAGATGATGGACATCCTCCGGGACAGCCGCCAGAAGCTGCTCCTGGTGGACGAAGGCGGGGTCTGTTCCATGGTGGCTTCCCAGGTCCCGAAGGATTACGACGGCATCGTCGGTGAACTGAAGCGGGCCGGCACTTCCCCCGTCGTCCCGGTGGTGACCGATCACGCCGCCATCGGGGTCACGGCCCGGGCGGGAGAGGCCGGCGGGGCGCTCTGCACGCCCGGCAACGCGGGGGCCGTCCTCCGCTGGGCCCTGGGCAGAGGGCGGGTGCTCTTCACCCCGGACCGCAACCTCGGTTACAACGCCGCCCGGCGCTCCGACGTCCTGGCGGACGAGATCGTCGACTGGAAGCCGGGGCAGCCCCTCGGCGGCAACGCCCCGGCCCTTCTGCGAAAGGCCCGGGTGATTCTCTGGGGTCAGACCTGCGCGGCCCACAGCCAGTTCAAACCGGAGCACGTGAGGAAACTCCGGCAGAGGGACCCCGGGATCCGGATTCTGGTGCATCCGTCGTCCCCGCCGGAGGTCGTCGCCCTCGCCGACGAGGTGGGCGCCTCGGCGCACATCACCCGGACCGTGGAGAACGCCGCTCCCGGCAGTCGGTGGGGCGTCGGCGCCCACCGCAACCTGGTCAACCGCCTCGCGGCGCGGTTCAAGGACCGCCAGGTCCTTCCCCTCGTCAACCAGGGGTGCCTGTGCAGCGTGATGATCCGGAACGAGGCCGCCCGCCTGCTCTGGGTGCTCGACAACCTCGTCGCGGGCCGCGAGGTGAACCGGGTCACCCTGCACCCCGACGTCCTGTCGGGGGCGATGAACGCCGTCATCCGGATGATGGAGATCCAGGCCTTCGAATCGGAAGCCTAGGGCACCCGGATCGGCGCCGGTTCGGGGTGCGCCGGGACGTGACGGACGAACGCCTCTCTTTCAGTGTGCCGTCGACTCCCCCGGGCCGGAGGACAGGCGCCCGGTGGCGTGGTCGATGGCGGCGAGCAGTTCCCGGAGGATGAAGGGCTTCTGGAGGAAGCCGTCCGCCCCGAGCTGCGAGAGCCGCTCGGAGGCTTCCTGGACACTGTAGCCGCTGAAGAGGATCACGGGGACGTCGGTGCGTGTCTGGCGGATCTCCCGCAGCGTCTCCTCGCCGCCCATCAGCGGCATGGTGAGGTCCAGGAGCACGAGGGAGAACCGGTCCGGGCCCTCGCGGAACGTCTTCAGGGCCTCGAGGCCGTTCGAGGCACAGACGACCTCGAAACCCTGGGCGGCCAGCATCCGGGCTGCGAATTCCCGGATGGAGTCCTCGTCGTCCACCAGGAGGACCCGACCCGACCGGGGGGCCCTCAGGGCGGCCGGTTCCGCCTCGGCCGCACCCTCCGGCCGGGCGGGGCGGCCCGCAGGGAACAGCACCGTGAACCGCGTCCCCTCGCCGTGGACCGTCCGGATGCGGATCGCCCCCTTGTGCCCGCGCATGATCCCCAGAACGGCGGCCAGCCCCAGCCCCCGGCCGGTGAACTTGGTGGTGAAGAAGGGGTCGAAGATCCGCTGGAGCGTTTCCTCGTCCATCCCGCACCCCGTGTCCGAAACCTCGAGGAAAGCGTACTCCCCCGGTTCGGCGGCGGCATAAAACTGGCAGGCCTCGAGCCACGACCGGTCACAGAACATCCGCCCGGTGGAGACGACGATGACGCCCACCTGGTCCCCGATGGCGTCGGCGGCGTTGAGGATCAGGTTCATGACGACCTGCCGGAGTTGCGCGGCATCGGCTTCGATGGGCGGGATGTCCCCGGCGAAGCCGTAGTGCAGGTTGCACTTCTTGGGGATGGAGACGGCGAGGAGGTTGGCCATGTCCTGGACCAGCGTCGTGAGGTTCAGGGAGTGGACGACGAAGTGGCCTTTCCCCGAGTAGGCCAGCATCTGGCGGGTCAGTTCCGAGGCGTGCCGGGTGATCTTCTCGATCTGGACGAGGTAATCCCGGGCGGGCTCTTCCCCGCCCAGTTCGAGCAGGGCGAGTTCGGCGTTGCCCAGGATGCCCGTCAGGAGGTTGTTGAAGTCGTGGGCGATACCGCCGGCCAGGACGCCGAGGCTCTCCATCTTCTGGGCGTGGCGGACCTGATCCTCCAGCTTGCGCTGTTCGTCCTCCGCCTTCTTCCGCTCCGACGTGTCGCGGGCGAAGACGCAGTAGAGCTCCTTGGTTTCGTACCGGAGCAGCGTCAGGTTGACCTCCACGGGGAGCGGTTCGCTCCCCCGCTTCAGGAAGGTGGTCTCCCGGACGACGACCCCGCTCTCCCCGACCCGGTCGCGGAGGCCGGGCCACTGGCCGGGGGTCAGTTCCAGGTCGATGTCGAAGAGGGACCGGGCCATGAGTTCCTCTCGCATCAGGCCCAGGGTCTCGCAGGCCGTGTCGTTCACGTAGGTCAGGCTGCCGCCGGGGTCCATCCAGAGGATGAGCTCGGCCGCCATGTCCACCGAGACCTGGGTGATGCGCAGGGCCCGCTCCAGGAGCTTGCGGTCGGTGATGTCCGTCAGGGTCCCCACGAGGCGGATGGAGTTCCCCCGCTCGTCCCGGGCCACGGTCATGCCCCGGTTGAGCAGCCACTTCCAGCTCCCGGTGGCCGCCATGACGCGGATCTCCACCTCGAAGTCCTCGATGTGGGACGGGGTGGGGCCGAGCTTGCTCCGGACGTGGAGATCGAAATCGTCCGGGTGGATCAGGCCGATCCAGAAGTCCGCGGTGTGCTCGGGGGCGTCGGGGTCGTAGCCGAGCATCCGGAAGCAGCGGGGGCTCAGGTAGACTTTCCCCGTCAGGGCGTCGTAGTCCCAGATGCCGTCCTTCGAGGCTTCCAGGGCCAGGTGCAGGAGGTCGCGGCTGACCCGGAGTTCCTCCTCGGCTTCCCGCTTGTGCGTGAGGTCCATCATCACCGTCACGACGCCGGAGATCGTCCCGTCGGGGTCGAAAACGGGGATTTTCTTGGTCTCGATGACGAAGCGCCTCCCCTTCACGACGAGTTCGTCCATGTCCATCACGGGCTGGCCCGTCTCGATGACCGAGCGGTATTCCTCCCGGACTTTTCGGTCGAGGAAGGGGAACGCTTCCATGACCTTGAGGCCCACGAGGTCGGGGTTGAGGCCGAGGTCCCCGGCGACCTTCCGGAGCGGGGCGTTGGCCGTCAGGATCGTCAGGCTCGTGTCCACGCGGTGGATCCACTCCTCCATGGCGTCGAGGGTGACGCGGTGGAGCGACCGGGACTGCTTGAACTCGTCCTGGGTCGCCTTCAGCTCCTCGAGGGACTTCCGGAGCCGCTGCTCGGCCTGCTTGCGCTCCGTGATGTCGACCACGGTCCCCTCGTAGAAGCGGACCTTCCCCTTGTCGTCCCGGACGGGGCGGGCATTCTCGGAAATCCAGGCGATGCTCCCGTCCCGGCGCCGGATCTCGGATTCGAAAAGGATGACGGCGTCCTCCGTCTCCAGGATCCGCCGGAACTCCCCGGGGCGCCCCGAGTCGACGTAGAGCTTCCGCCCGACTTCCCCGTGGTCCTCCAGGAAGGCCTCGACGGTCTCGTAACCGCAGATCCGGGCCAGGGCGGCGTTGATGCGCAGGTAATGCCCCTCCGGGGTGGACCGGAACATGCCGACCACCGCCTTGTCCCAGGCCTCGCGGAAACTGTGCTCGCTCTCGCGCAGGGACCGGGTCTCCCGGCGGCGCCGGAGGGTGCGGATGGCGGCCAGGGCGACGGCGGCGGCCAGGAGGAGCAGCAGGCCCGCCAGGAACGCCTGGACGGCGGGGTTGGCGCGGATCGTCTCGAGGTGGCGGGAGAAAAGGTCGGCGGTGAGGAGGTGCATCCGGTCCATGGCCGGGGATGATAGCGGGATTCGAAAAAAAGTGCAAGGCGGGCGAACAAAATTACCGTCGGGTTCGTTTTATTGATCACCGGGCGTGCTTAGCCCGCCACTCTGGTTCAGGGGTGTCACATGAAGAAAGGGATGCTGCTCGGGATCGTATTGTTCGCCATGGTGTTGCTGAGCGGGTGCGAACTCGTGGCGATCCAGGGCAAGGGGCCGGTGGTCGCCAAGGAGTACCCCCTCGCCGGGTTCTCCGGGGTCGACGTTTCGAACGCCATGAAAGTCGTCGTGAAGAAGGGCGAGCGTTTCCAGGTGACGGTGCGGATCCGGCAGAACCTTCTCCCCTACCTCGAAGTGGACAAACGGGGCGACGTCCTGCACGTGGGCATGCAGTCGGGGCACAACTATTCCAACCTGGGCGCCGAGGTCCTGGTGGTCATGCCCGAGCTTCGCAGCTTCACCCTCAGTGGCGCCTGCGAGGGGGTGCTCGAAGGGGAGTGGCAGGTCCCGGACATCCAGGTCTCCCTCTCGGGGGCCAGCTCCCTGAAGGGGACCGTCGCGGCCGAGGACGGCAAGATCGAGGTGAGCGGCGCCAGCTCCGTCGCGCTGAACGGGAGTGCCCGCAGCCTGGTTGCGGAAGCGAGCGGGGCGTCGCGCCTGGACATGCGGGGTTTCACCGTGGACCGCCTGAGGGTTGAACTGAGCGGGGCCAGCCACGGGGAGATGCAGGTGGTGAAGAGCCTCGACGCCGAGGCCAGCGGGGCGAGCAGTTTCGACTACACCGGCGACCCCTCCATCGAGCGGTCCGACACCTCGGGGGCGTCCTCCATCAACCGCAGGTGAAATCCACGAGTTCGGATTTTCTTTCCGTGTCTTTGCGCATCTTTGCGTTCTTTGGGGTTTGAGGGGTCCGGGCTTGTTCCGGGGATGTCAGCCTTCGCGGGCGCACCGGACGGCCGAGCGGGTTTCGGGGTCGAACCACAGCCGGCGCCGCAGCTTCAGGACCTGCCGGATGAAGAAGGAGATGTCCCGGAAGAGCTTGACCCGGGTGTCGCGCTGCATGTGCTCCTCCCACGTCACGGGGACCTCCCGGATGATAAACCCCATCCGTTCCGAGAGGATCAGCATTTCCGAGTCGAAGAACCAGTGATCGTCCCGCGTCCGGGGGACCACCCGCTCGAGGACGCGCCGCCCCACGGCCTTGAACCCGCACTGGGCGTCGCGGAACCGGACGCGGAAGAACAGTTTCAGGACCCGGTTGTAGCCGCGGGAGGAGATCTCCCGGCTGAGGCTGCGGCCGATGACGCGGGCCCCGGCGGTCAGCCGGCACCCGATGGCGGCGTCCGCCCCGTCCCGGACGGCGTCCAGGAGGGGCCCTAAAAACGTGAGTTCCGTGGCCAGGTCGGAGTCCATGTAGGCGTGGACGTCGGCGGGAATCGACGTCCAGCACGCCCGGAGCGCCTGCCCCCGGCCTTTGCGGTCGGAGCGGAAGTACTCCACCCCCGGAAGTTCCCCGGCGAGCCGCCGGCCGATTTCGGGGGTCCGGTCGGTGGAGGCGTTGTCGGCGATCACCAGCGTCCACGCGTAGTCGCCGAGCCGGTCCGTGCAGTGGGCGTGGACGCGGCCGAGGCTGGACGCGAGGACGTGCTCTTCGTTGTAGCAGGGGATCGAGATGACGACGCTGGGTTTCATGGGCTGCGCCCCGTCCGTCCGGGCCCGGGATGCTCAGACCCTCCCCAGGTATTCGCCCGTCTCGGTGTTGACCCGGATGACCTCGCCCTCGTCGATGAAGGGCGGCACCTGCACGATGAGACCGGTCTCCAGGGTGGCCGGCTTGGTGACGTTGGAGACGGTGGCGTGCTTCATCCCCGGGGTGGTCTCCGCCACCTTGAGTTCCACGGTGGCGGGAAGCTCGATGCCCACGGGCTTCCCGTCGTGGAAGTCCACGGTGATGATGGTCTCCGGCTTGATGTACTCGATGCTGTCCCCCAGGACCTCGCTGGAAAAACAGATCTGTTCGTAGGTCTCGTTGTTCATGAAGTGGTGGCCCTCGCCGTCGGAGTAGAGGTACGCCATCTCCTGGGTGTCCAGGAAGGCCTTCTCCACGCGGTCGCTGGACCGGAAACGGTGGTCCTTGAGGTTGCCCGAGGCCAGGTGCCGCAGCTTCGTCTGGACGAAGCCCCGGAGGTTCCCCGGCGTGACGTGCTGGTAGGAGGCCACCTGGTAGAGTTCGCCGTCCATCTTGATGATGTTGCCTTTGCGGATTTCGGTTGCGTTGATCATGGGCGTGTTGAACCTCTTTGAGGGTTATCGGATCGTGTCCAGCCCGTGGAGGTACGGGCGGAGGGCCGGCGGGACCTCCACGGAGCCGTCGGCGTTCTGGAAGTTCTCCAGGATGGCGGTCCAGGTTCGGCCGATGGCCAGGCCCGAGCCGTTGAGGGTGTGCACCAGGCGGGGCTTGGCGTCCTTGCCCGGGCGGTAGCGGATGTTGGCCCGGCGGGCCTGGAAATCCTTGAAATTGCTGCAGGAGGAGATCTCCACGTACCGGTTCTGGCTGGGGAGCCAGACCTCGAGGTCGTAGGTCTTGGCCGAGGAGAACCCCATGTCCCCGGTGCACAGGGTCACCACGCGGTAGGGAAGACCCAAAAGCTGGAGGATCCGCTCCGCGTTCGCCGTGAGGGACTCCAGGTGCTCCATGGACTCCTCCGGGCGGGTGAACTTGACCAGTTCCACCTTGTTGAACTGGTGCTGCCGGATCAGGCCGCGGGTGTCCTTGCCGTAGGACCCCGCCTCGCTTCGGAAGCAGGGGGTGAACGCCACGTGGAGGATGGGCAGCAGGGCGTCGTCGAGGATCTCGTCCCGGTAGAGGTTGGTGACGGGGACCTCGGCCGTGGGGATCAGGTAAAACGGCCAGTTCTCGAGGTGGAAGAGGTCCTCGGCGAACTTGGGGAGGTTCCCCGTGCCTGTCAGCGAGGCCGCGTTGACCATGAAGGGCGGCAGGATCTCGGTGTAGCCGTGCTCCCGGGTGTGGACGTCCAGCATGAAGCTGATGAGCGCCCGCTCCAGGGCGGCCCCTGAGCCGCGGTAGACGGCGAAGCGCGCGCCGGTGATCTTGGCCGCCCGGTCCATGTCCAGGATGCCCAGGTTCTTCCCGAGGTCCACGTGGTCGCGGACGGGGAAGTCGAAGCGCCGCGGTTCCCCGTGCCGGCGGACCTCGGCGTTGTCCTCGGCGGACGTGCCGGCCGGGACCGTGTCGTCGGGGAGGTTGGGGATTCGGAGCTGGAAGTCGGCCAGGGCCGCTTCGACCTCGGGGAGTTCTTTCTCCAGGGCGGTGATCCGGTCGCCGACCTGCTTCATCCGGGCGATCTCCGCCGTGGCGTCCTTCCCTTCCTTTTTGAGTTTCGGGATCTCCTGGGACACCCGGTTGCGCAGCGCCCGCAGTTCCTCGCTCTCCGCGACGGCCTTCCGCCGCCGTTCGTCGAGCTCGGCAAACCGGGCGAGGTCGATCTCGATGCCCCGCAGCGCCATTTTCCGGCGGACCTGTTCCGCGTCTTCACGTAATAGCCTGATATCCAGCATATTCGCTTTTCTCCATCCCCGAGGGGAGATGCATTCTAAGAAAAAATTTCGGAAAAAACAATATGTTGTTGGTTGGAATTTCGCTATAATCTGCTTTGAAACGACAAACGGGTTCCGGGTATGGACAGATCGATCAGATTGAAATACGCGGCGAAAACCGACGTCGGTCGGGAGCGGACGGGGAACGAGGACGGGATCCTTGCCCTGAGTTTTGCCTCGACCACTGACTCCCGCTCCGTGTCCTGCGGGTTCTTCGTCGTGTCCGACGGCATGGGGGGCCACAACGCCGGCGAGATCGCCTCCATGACCGCCGTCAAGAGCGTCATGAACACCATCAACCGGGAGTTCTTCCAGAAGCTCTCGGACGTCGACTTCTTCCGGCTCCCGAACCACGTCTACAACTACCACTTCCGCCGGGAGGTCAACATCCGCCGGATGCCCAAGGCGCCGACGGTGCTGCGCCGGGCCGTCCGCCGGGCCAACGGCGACATCATCGACCTCTCCCGCAAGAACCCGGCCTTCTTCGGCATGGGCGCCACCATCACGGCGGCCGTCATCACGGGGCGGTCGCTGGTGGTGGCCAACGTGGGCGACAGCCGCTGCTACCTGGCGAGCAAGGGGTCCATCTCCCAGCTGACCCACGACCACACCATCGTCAGCCAGTTGCTCCACCTCGGGAAGATCACCCCCGAGGAGGCGGACATTCACCCCGCGAAGAACTTCCTCTACAAGAGCCTCGGCTCCGAGGAGCGCGTGGAGCCCGACCTCGTGGAGCGCGAGCTGGAAGCCCCCTCCACCGTGGTGCTCTGCTCCGACGGCCTGAGCAACATGGTGAGCAACGAGGGGATCCTGGAGACCGTCCAGAAGAACAAGGACCCGCACAAGGCCGTGGACACCCTGATCCGCCTGGCGAACCAGGCGGGCGGCAAGGACAACATCTCCGTCATCGTGGTACAAGTGACATGATTACCCAGCGTTCCCACCTCTCCTTCCCGCTCTGGCCGCAGGACCCCGCGGGTCGCCCGGTCCCCCGCCGGCTCCGGGGCGCCCGGCAGCGAAAGAACCTCCTCCAGCCAGGCCACGTGTTCTTCAACCGCTACGAGATCATCAAGCGGATCGGCGGCGGGGGGATGGGGAACGTGTACCAGGCGAAGGACATCCGCCTGTCGAACCGCTACTGCGCCATCAAGGAGATGATCGACCTCTACTCGGAGCCGGAGGAGCACGAGCGCACCCTCAAGGAGTTCGAACGGGAGGCGTCGCTGCTGGCGGCGCTCAACCATGCCTCCATCCCCTCCGTCTACGACTACTTCAAGGATAACGACAAGTTCTACCTGGCGATGGAGTTCATCGACGGGATGGACATGAACAAGCTCGCCAAGTCCTACGGGGAGAAACTCCCCGAGTACAAGGCCCTCAAGATCGCCATCCAGATCTGCGACGTCCTGCACTACCTGCACACCCACAAGCCGCCCATCATCTACCGCGACCTGAAGCCGAGCAACGTGATGCTCACCAAGAACGACCACGCGGTCCTGATCGATTTCGGCATCGCCCGGTTCCTGACGGCCAACCTCACCGACATCACCACCATCGGCACCATGGGGTACGTGCCGCCGGAAGTCTACGAGGAGAAGATCGAGCCGGCGTCGGACATCTACTCCCTCGGGGCGACCCTGTTCTACTTCCTCACCAACGTCTCGCCCCAGACCAAGCCCATCCTGATCTTCGACTTCACCAAGAACCCCACGCCCCGGGAGTACAACCCCGAGATCACGCCCGAGGTCAACGACATCATCTGCCGTTGCGTCTCCTACAACGCCCGGAACCGCTACCCCTCCTCCTACGCGCTCAAGAAAGACCTGGAAGCCCTCTACCAGAAGCACTTCGCCGACGAGAAGGACGACCGCGACCTCCTGACCCTCCTCAACGACAAGAAGCAGAAGAACGAGGCGAAGACGAAGATCGTCACCATCAAGGAGGAGACCAAGAAGGTGGACGGGACCGGCAAGGCCGAGCCCGCCAGCGAGTTCGAGATCCTCAAGCGCGAGTTCGAGGAGGAGTTCAAGGACTTCCTCCCCATCACCGACGACGTCATCCGCAGTGCTTCCCGCTCCAACTTCGACATCTACTGCGTGGCGTGCTACTCCCCGCTGTCCGAGAACGACCTGATCTGCCCCAACTGCGGGACGGAGCAGCCCCACTCGCCTTTCATCAAGGTCTCCAAGGCCACCCTCCGCCTGGATTCGGAGCACCAGATCTACAACATCGTCAAGGACATCACCCTGATCGGCCGGAAGGACCCGGAGAAGAAGTGCTTCCCCGAGGTGGACCTCTCCAGCTACGACCAGGGGAAGCACGTGTCGCGCCTCCACGCGCGGATCCTCAAGCTCAACAACGAGTATTACGTGGAGGACCTCAAGAGCAAGAACAAGGTGGTCATCAACGGCAAGTACATCATCCAGGCGGGGGTTACGCACAAGCTGAACAACGGGGACTCCCTCAAGATCGGCCGCCTGATCTTCACCTTCCGCAAGGAGTGATCCGCGTCGGGCTCGCCCGGCCTGGACCCGCCACGCCATGATCCGCCACGTCATCCTCTTCGACATCGACGGGACCCTGATCTCCACGGGCGGCGCCGGGCGTCGGGCCATGGAGCGGGCCTTCGAGAAGGTGCACGGCCTCCGGGGCGCCCTGCGGAATTTCAACCTGGGCGGCCGGATCGACGGGCAGATCTACGCGGAGATCGTCGCGAGGAAACACGAGCCGGACCGCCTGCACGCCTATCGTGAGGCTTACTTCAACTTCCTGTGCGAGGGGCTGGGCGAACGCCCGTCCCGCGGGAAGCTGCTGCCCGGGGTCGTCCCCCTCCTGGAGCGGCTCGCGGACCGTCACGACACGCTGGTCGGGCTCCTGACCGGCAACTGGCGGGAAGGGGCGCGCCTGAAGCTGGAACATTACGGCATCTGGCGGTTCTTCGCCTTCGGCGCTTTCGGGGACGACGCGGACGAGCGCCCGCGCCTCCCGGCGGTGGCGAAGGCCCGGGCCCGGGCCGTCGCCCCGGGCGGGATCTCGGACAAGCTGACCCGCTTTTTCGTGATCGGGGACACGCCCCGCGACATCGAGTGCGCCCAGGCTTCCGGCTGCATCGCCGTGGCCGTGGCCTCGGGGGATTACAGCCGGCAGGCGCTGGCCGGCTGGACGCCCCACCTCCTCTTCGACTCCCTGGCGGACACCGGGCGAGTCTGCGACCGGCTATTCCAAGACACAGGAGCGACAGAATGGAACTGGACCCCGATCTTCGATCGATTCAGGAAGTGCGAAGTCTTCTGAGGTCGGCCGACGAGGCCCGGAAGCGGTTTGGCGCCTTCGACCAGGCGGACGTGGACCGGGTGGTGGCGTCCATGTCGGACGCCGCCTTCGCCGCCGCCCGGGAACTGGCCGAGGACGCGGTGAAGGAGACGGGCTTCGGGCGCGTGGAGGACAAGGTGATCAAGAACACCTTCGCCGCCCGCAACGTCTGGGAGAGCATCCGGTCCGTCCGGACCGTCGGGGCGATCCGGGAGGACAAGGCCCTGGGGACCGTGGAGATCGCCGTCCCCATGGGCATCGTGGCCGGCATCATCCCCACCACGAACCCGACCAGCACCACCATCTTCAAGGCCCTGATCTCGGTCAAGGGGCGCAACGCCATCGTGTTCTCGCCCCACCCCTCGGCGAAGCGCTGCATCGGCAAGGCGGCCGACATCCTGCACGACGCCGCCATCCGGGCCGGCGCCCCCCCGGGGATCGTCGGCTGCCTGGCCAACCCCACCATGGAGGCCACCACGGAGCTGATGCGCCACCCGCTGACGGCGGTGATCCTGGCCACGGGCGGGCACGCCCTGGTCAAGGCCGCGTACAGTTCCGGCAAGCCCGCCTACGGCGTGGGGCCCGGCAACGTCCCCGCCTTCATCGAGCGGACGGCGGACGTTCCGAAGGCCGTCGAGATGGTCCTGGCCGGGAAGTGCTTCGACAACGGCACCATCTGCGCGTCCGAGCAGTCCCTCGTGGCGGATGCACCCGTCGCCGCGGAGGTCCGGCGGCAGATGGCCCGTTTCGGGGCGCACCTGTGCACCCCCGAGGAGAAGAAGCTCCTCGAGAAAGCCATGGTGGTCCGCGGCGGGCTCAACCCCGCGGTAGTGGGGCGCCCCCCTCACGTCATCGCCGGCATGGCGGGTTTCAAGGTCCCCGAGGCCACGACGGCCCTGGTGGCGGAACTGACCGCCGTGGGTCCGGAAGAGCCCCTCTGCATCGAGAAGCTGTCGCCCGTCCTGGGGCTCTACACGGCCGACGGCTGGCGCGAGGGGTGCGAACTCTGCATCAAGCTCCTCAACTACGGCGGCCTGGGGCACTCCATGTCCATCCACTCCCGGGACGAGGAGATCATTCGGATGTTCGCCGTGGAGAAGCCGGCGTCCCGGATCCTGGCCAACACGCCCTCCACCCACGGCGCCATCGGCTACTCCACGGGGCTCGCCCCGTCGCTGACCCTGGGCTGCGGCGCCTGGGGCGGGAACATCACCTCCGACAACGTCACGGCGCTTCACCTGGTCCACATCAAGCGGCTGGCCTACGGGATCCGGCCGGTGGAATTCCCAAGAGGCCTGCAGGCCGGCGGGGGGGCGGAGCGTCCGACCGGTGCTCCATCCCCGGCTCCCGTGCTGCCGAGGGAACCCGTCTCCGTCTACATCCCCGCAGTGGGCCCCCAGGTGTCGTCCGTCGTCTTGCCACCACCGGCCTCCTCCTCGCCGGTTTCCTCCACCCCATCGGTCAACCCGGCGCCCGCCCCGGCCACCCCCGCAGCTTCCGGTTCGCCCGCCGCGGTTTCCCCGGCCTCTCCCGAACTCGCGGGCCCCGTGGACCGGCAGGTGGTGCGGGACCTGGTGGAGTCCGCCCTCCGCGGCCTGATCCAGGATCAGCAGGGGAACGCCCCGGCAAAGGATTCCACCGCGGCGAAGGACGACCCCAGGGCCTCGCTGTACTGAGCCCGGGAGGGACCGGCAACCGAACCGGCGAGCAGCCATGAAGCGATTCGTCCTGACCCTGTTGTTTGTAATTCCCTGCTGGATATTCGGAAACAGCTGGACGATCGACGAACCTGCTCTCGTGCAGTTCATCGTCGGGTTGGAGAAGAGTCTGGACGCTTCGAACAAGATCGAGAACTTGATCGGGGATTTCTTTGTAAAGGATTTCCGCCAGAGGTATCGGCGGAACCCCCGCACTTCGCCTTATCAATGCTTCACCGCTTCCCAGGCGATGACAGATAAAAAGGCCAAGCTGGCTCTGAACTACTATTTAGCGTTCCTGAATTATCATTATCTGGCCCTGAAGCTGGGAATACTCTTGAACAGCAGCGAATCCGATCGCGTTATATCTGAGAAGGTCAAAAAGCTATTAGAGGCGTTGGCAATCGAGATTGGAAAACTGCCTGCAGGAGTATTGCCGGATGATTCAACATTATATACAATGAAGGAGTTATCAGAGAACACGAGGATACTCAAGCGCGCTTCAAGAAAAATCAGAAGAACGCTTGAGCCGTTGCGTGTCTGTCCCCGGATGGACGAACTAGCAAGGATGATTGATGCTCCCTATGAAAAAAGAGTTTACAGCCCTTCAGAGAGGACCTATGAAACAGAGTACCTGGGCTTCCCATCTGGGACGATCTTTAAGGAGATCAACACCCCGTTTTTCTCATACCATCTGGTCAAAGAGGGAAATGCCTATAAGATACTGGTTGTCTATCCTTTCGCCTATTGAGTTCGAAAGGGATCGATTGACGATACGGCTCCGGCCGGCATCTTCAGGTTTTGATTTCTGATTCGCGTTCATTCGCGTGATTCGCGGGCAAAAAAGACTTTTTGCGGGGGCGTCAGGATTTCATGGGGGAACAGCACGCGGTGAGGAGGGTTCGTTGGACCGGGAGACGTTGAAAATTCTCTTCTACCTCGGGGAACTCCTCTTCGCGCTTGGCCTGATCTGCGTTCTGCTGTACTTCCGGCGGCGGAGCCGGCGCCTTCTCGAGGCCTCCTGGCGGGGCTTCGCCCTGCGACGGGGGTTGTCCTTCGCCCGGTCGGAGCGGCCGTACGGGATGACCCTGGCCGGTTGCTTCGAGGGCGTGCCCGTCACGGTGAAGCTCGAGCGGATCGGGATCCGGCACGAGGTGCTCCAACCCGTTTACGAGGCCCCTTTTTCCGTGTTCTGGCCGGAAGGGGTCGAGGTCCACTCCCGGAAGAAAGGCTGGCAATACGCCTACCAGGCCCCCAGGGCGGGGGACCCCGCGGTGGACGAGTTGATGGTCTTCAAGGCCCCGGATCCCCGGGTCGTTCCCTGGCTCGTGGCGAACGCCGGGGTGCGGCAGGCCCTCGTCGCTTTCTTCGCCGGAGAGGGGAAAACGCAGCGCAAGGTCAGCTCCGGCGGGGCCCGCATCCAGGACATCCCCGAGGTCCGGGACCCCGCGAGGCTGACGGCGCAGCTCGAGGCCCTGGCGGCCTTCGTCCGGGCCGTGAACGCCGCCGGGGCGCGAGGAGGATAGACGTTCCGACGCAAATCGTTGTCATTTGAGGCCGGATGGTACGGCCGTTGTTCAGCGGGGCGGCGGGGCCGCCGTCCTCCGGCCGGAAGCGAGCCGGAGCCGCGCGCGTAAACCTGCGGTGAGAAGTTCCAGTTCTTACCGCTCCCTGACGGTCGCGGCTCCGATTTGAGAGTGGGGAGGCTTTTGGCACGGTTCGAGGTTCACTTCCGGCTGTCTGGTCTGGAGATCCGTCTGGTCTGAACATTTTGCCCCGGAGGACTCGTTGGACAGGGATACGGCCAGGATTCTCTTTTATCTCGGGGAATTCGTCCTCGTGTTCGGAATCGTGGTCGTGTTGTTCCTCTTCCGGCGGAAAGGCCGGAACCGCCTCGCGGCGTCCTGGCAGGCCTTCGCCCTTCGCCGGGGGTTCTCCTTCACCCGGGAGAAACCGCTGGACGTCATGACCCTGGCCGGCACCTTCGAGGGCGTGCCCGTGACGATTCGCCTGGTCCGGACGGGGACCCGGGGGTTGGCCTCCGACCCGGTCTTCGAGGCCCCCCTGTCGGTTTTCTGGCCCGAGGGGCTCGAGGTTCACTCCCGCCGGTGCGGGTGGCCGTATGCCTACCACGCACCCCGGACGGGGGACCCCGAGGTCGAGAAACACATGGTTTTCAGGGCGCCGGACCCCCGGGCCGTCCCCTGGCTGCTGGCGAACCCGGCCGTCCGCGAGGCCCTCCTCGTGTTCTTCGCCGGCGAAGGGAAGACCCGACGCATCGTCCGCGCCCGGGGGGCCTCCATCCAGGAACGCCCCATGGTGAGCGACCCCGCGCTCCTGACGGCGCAGCTCGAGGCCCTGGCGGCCTTCGTCCGGGCCGTGAACGCCGCCGGGGCGCCCGACCGCCGTTGAGGGCGACTCCTTCATTCCCCGCGGCGGGTGCGGTCTTCCGTTGCGGGCGTGGCGTCTTGGCGGGAGTCGATCCGGATCGTGATCTCGTCAAGGCGCCAGGACTCGTGTTTTCCGAGTATTTCGGGGTTCCTTTTCCGGTTTGGGGTCTCCGGGATGGAAGAAAAGAGGGAAACCGGCAGGCCTTCGGATTGACGAGACCGTCCAAAATTGGCTATAATGTCGATTCATCAGGACAGGGATGGGGAGGACATCGACATGCGGGTGATCAAGGCGACGGAAATGCGGAAGCACCTGGGGCGGTGCCTCGACCTGGCTGGGCGCGAGGCCCTGATCGTGGAGCGGAAGGGTCGTCCCGTCGTCGTGGTGATCGCCCTGCAGGAGTACGAGCGCCTCCGGCGCATCGAGGACGCGGAGTGGACGCGGCGGGCCGCCGAGGCGGACGTGGAGGGCTACCTGGGGGAGAAGGAATCGGCCGCGATCCTCCGCGGGGAAGCCTGATGCGAAAGATCTTCCTCTCCCGCCAGGCGGGCGTCGCCCTGCGGCAGCTTCCCCCGGGTTTGTTCCAGGCCCTCTCGGACCGGGTGCGCGGGCTCGCCGAGGACCCCGAGCCCGCGGACGCCGACTGTCGCGAGGGGTCGCCCTTCCGCCGGCTCGACTGCGGGGACCAGCGGGTCGTCTACCGGGCCGACGCGAAAGTTCTCAAGGTGGTTTTCGTCGGGAAACGCGACGACGGGGAGGACCGGCCCGACCTCGACGACAAGTGGTGACGCGCGGCCCCCGCCGCGGGTGGCCGCGTTTCCGCACGGTGAAGGGCCCGGCCCGGCTTCCCGTCGAAAAGTCAAAAGGCCTCCGAAAGTTCGGAGGCCTTGAATTCTGGTTGCGGGGGCAGGATTTGAACCTGCGACCTACGGGTTATGAGCCCGTCGAGCTACCGGACTGCTCCACCCCGCGACAAGAGAACCATATTAGTCATGCCTGCGGGGGATGTCAAGACTTTTTTGCATCCCTCCCCCGAGTTTTTAGAGCCTCTTGTCCGACATCCCCATAAAAGTGCCATCGCCCTCCGGGCGATGGCTCAAACAAATGCACTGCAAACACTTTCCCGTTCGATTCCCGTTGTTTTTTGGGGTTCATTCGCGGGGTTCGCGGGCGAAGACGACGTTTCGCGGGGTCTTCGCACTTGTCGAAAACCCGCGAAAAGAACCGGTTGACAAAGGGTGCCCGGTGGTGAAGAATCTCCCCCGACACCGGGGCGGGACGATGGGGCTTCCCGACCACGGCTACCGAAATCCCGCCCCGTGAAGGAGTTCCCCGAATGCGCGCCCTGATCCTGGCGGCGGGTCTGGCCACCCGCCTGGCCCCCCTGAGCGACACGGTCCCCAAGGCCGCGCTGCCGGTCCTCAACCGGCCCCTCCTGCACCACGTGCTGGACTGGCTGGGGCGTTGCGGCCTCCGGGAGGCGGCCGTCAACCTTCACCACCTGCCGGAGGAGGTCCGCCGGGTGGCCCGTCAGTACGACCGGCCCGGCTGGACGCTCCGGTACTCGGACGAGCGGGCGCGGATCCTCCTGACCGCCGGGGCCCTCGCGCCCCTCCGAAACTACTTCGAGGGGAAGGGCACCTTCGTCCTGGTGAACGGGAAGATCGTCACCGACCTCGACCTGGGGCCGGCCCTGCAGTTCCACCGGAAAAACGGCTGCCTGGCCACGCTGGTCACCGTTCCCAACACCACGGGCGAACCCTTTTCCCACGTGCGGTCCACCCCCGGGGGGATGTTCGACGGCGTGATGCACTGGGCCGACGCCGTGGGCCAGAACCTGGAACCGCGGGTTTTCACCGGGATCCACCTGATCGAGCCCGAAATCCTCCGCCACGTCGCCCCGGGGGTCCCGTCCGACACCGTGCGGGACCTTTACCCCGCCCTGCGGGCCCAGGGGATTCCCGTGGGCGTTTTCTGCGGCGACGGCCTGTGGATGGAGTTCTCCACCCCGGAACGCTACCTGCGCAACACCATCGACCTGCTGCGGATGGTGTCGGGGGACGGCGCCCACCTGGATTTCCCCGTCGCCATGGGGACGGGGGGGCGGATGCCCGGCTCCGCGAACGGGAATTGGCGCTGGCCCCAGGGCTTCTGCTGTGCGGGCCGGGAACCCGGTATCGGCAACATCTTTCTGAAGCGGTCCGTCCTCGGCCCCGGCGCCGAACTGGAGGAGGGAGCCGCCGTCTCGGAGTCCATCTTCCACGGCGAGAACCGGGTCAACCGGAACGCCGTGGTGCAGAACTGCATCCTGGGCCGGTGGGTGAACGTCCCCCCGGGGAAGACCTGGCGGAACCTGATGGTGACCACGGGGTCGGGGCGGGGACGGGAGGGGTTGGTGAAGACCCCGCTCCGCCTGGACGCCCCCGTGCCCGGGCTTCCCGAGGGCGCCGAACGGGAGGGGCGGTGATCGGCCCCGGCGGCGGGAGTCCCGCGGGCCGCCTGCTCCTGGTGGGGGGGGCGGAGGACCGGCGTTACCAGAAGGTGGTCCTCCGGCGGGTCGTGGCGGAGGCCGGCCCCGGGGGGATCCTGGTGGTCCCCGCGGCCAGCAGCCGGCCCGAGACGACGGCCCGGGAGTACGAGGACGCGTTCGGCGGCCTGGGGGCGGGCGCCGTGGGCTCCTTCCACGTCGTTTGCCGGGAGGACGCCGAGTCCCCCGCGGCCGCCGACGCGGTGGGCGCCGCCGGGTTGGTGTTCTTCACCGGGGGGGACCAGGTGAAACTGGTCGGGCTTCTCGAGGGGACCCGGTTGATGGCGGAGGTCCGTCGGCGCTTCGGCGAGGGCCTGGCCGTGGCGGGGACCAGCGCTGGGGCCATGGCCTGCGCCGACCCCATGCTCTTCGACGGCGACCGGGACGGCCTGACGAAAGGCGTGATCGGCACGGCGCCGGGGTTCGGGTTCGTGCGGGGGATCGCCGTCGATTCCCACTTCCTCCAGCGGTACCGCCTTCTTCGCCTGACGCAGTTCCTCAGCGCCGGCCACGCCGCCCGCGCCATCGGCCTTCCCGAGGACGGGGGCGTCCTCCTGACCCCCGACGGCGTCCTGGAAGCCCTGGGGGAGGGGCCCGTCACCGTCCTGTCCAGGTCCCCCCGCTTCGAGACCGACTACGCCGAGCGCGAAGACCGTCAACCCATCTCCGCCACCGGTCTCGAGATCGGCTTCCTCTCCCCCGGGGCGAAATTCGACACCGTGGCGTGGGCGCGGAAGGGCTGAGGCGGATGCGCGAGGGGGACGAGGGGAGGCGGAAGGGGATAAGGGGAGGGGAACCGGCTGGAATCAGAGCCGCTCACCCCGAAGGCGCGATCAACGCTATTTCCGGGATCTTCGTTTCGTTGTGTTGTGCCCCGTCACCCGAAACCCCAAGCCCGACATCCGGCATCTGGAATCTGAAATTGGAATTTGAGATTCGAGATCAGAGATTCGATAACTGACACCCGACACCCGAAACCTTCTTCCCGCATCGAACTTTCGGGGGGGGCCAACGACATGGCAAGCGCAACCGAACTCTTCCGTACCCTTCTGACCGCCTTCTGGGAGAACCTGGCCCTCATGGCGCCCTACCTCCTCTTCGGCTTCGCCATGGCCGGCCTCCTGTCCGTTGTCGTCCCGACCGCTCTGGTGGAGCGTCACCTGGCGGGCAAGGGCTTCCTGCCGCCCCTGAAGGCGGCCCTCCTGAGCCTGCCCCTCCCCCTGTGCTCCTGCGGCGTCATCCCGGTGGCCGCCTCGCTCCGACGCCAGGGGGCGGGGAAGGGCGCCACGTCGGCCTTCCTCGTGGTGACGCCCCAGACCGGCGCCGACAACATCCTGGCCACCTACAGCCTCCTGGGGCCGCTCTTTGCGGTTTTCACCCCGGTGGCCACCTTCCTGAGCGGCCTCGCGGGTGGGTGGGCGGTGACCCTGGCCGACCGTGACCCCGCCTCCGCCCCTCCCCTCACGAAACCGGCGGGGAGGGAGAACGGGAACGTCCTGACGCGGGCCCTTCGCCACGGCTTCGTGACCCTCCCGGCGGACGTCGGTAAAACGCTTCTGGTCGGGCTGATCCTGGCGGGGTTCATCAGCGCCGTCATCCCCGAGAACTTCTTCGAACGGTTCCCCGGCGGCGGCGGCGGGATCGGGACCATGCTGCTGACGATGCTGGCGGGAATCCCCATGTACGTTTGCGCCACCGCCTCGATCCCCATCGCGGCGGCCCTGGTCGCCAAGGGCCTCTCGCCCGGCGCCGCCCTGGTCTTTCTCATCACGGGGCCGGTGACCAACGGTGCGGCCTTCGCCGCGATCTTCAGGCTCCTGGGGCGGCGGGCGGGGCTGGTCCACCTCGCGTCCATCGCCGTCAGCGCCCTGGCCATGGGGGTCCTGATCGACCACCTCTTCCCGGCGGGCCTGATCGCCGCCCAGGTTCGGGACCGATCCCCCGCCTGCCACGTGGAGAGCGGGGGGGAGTGGCTGTCCGTCGCATGGGCCGTGGGTCTGCTCGTGGTCCTCGCCTTGGCGATGCGGCCGGCCGGGCGCCCGGGCCGGGCGGCGAAGGCGGGCCCGGGGCGGACCCCGCCCGGCGGAGCGCCCTTGGACGAGGCCCCCGGGGTCGGGGCGGGCGAAGCCCTCGGGGAAGGGGTGACCACCGTGCACTGGCGGGTGCACGGCATGACCTGCGCCCACTGCACGGCGGGGGTGAAAGCGGCGCTCTCGACGTGCCTGGGGGTGAGGGCGGTGGCCGTGGACCTGGCGGGGCGGAGGGTGTCGGTAACGGGCCGGGACCTGGACCCCGTCGCCCTCGAGGAGGCCCTCCGCCAGGCCGGTTTCCCGGCGGAGCGCACGGGGCCCGACCCCGGGGGGCCCTCCCCCTGAGGACCACCGCACGGTCACCGGGCCGAAGACCCGCCGTGCCCCTTGAATCGGGAACCCCCTTTTCTTCACCGCCGTGCTGTGATATTCTCGGGTTGGCTTTACAGGATGGTCTCGTAAAAAGTGCCATCGACCTTCAGGCGATGGCGCGAGCCAAGGGGTTACAGACCAGTTTTCGTCCGTTCCCGGACTTTTGGGGAGATCGTCAAACCAGGATTTCCCCGGCGCCGACGCGGCCGGCCGGACTTTCCGTTCGGCCGTGGTCGGCGGGAAGGCGCCGTCACCGACACCGGGGCAGGCGCCCGCGCAAGACGACGGCAGGAGGGCAACCATGGAGAACGTCAAGCAAGCCATCCTCGTGTCCACAACGGACCCGACGGAGCTGGTCCTCATCCGGCAGTGGGTCGGCGCGGGGCGGGACGTCCTGGCGGTGTCCGGCACCAGCGAACTGCTGGAGTACTGCCGGTCCGGACGGGTCGATCTCTTCCTGATGGACCCGGAGGTGCCCGGGATGGGGGGCTACGAGGCCTGCCGGAAGCTCAAGGCCGACCCCCGCGGCAAGTCCGTCCCCGTCCTGGTGATTCTTCCCGGCGGGACGGACTGGACCCCCGGCCTGGAGGTCGGGGCCCACGACATCGTGGAGCGCCCCTTCAACCCGCCGCTGCTCAAGGCGCGGGTGCAGAACTGCCTGGAACTGAAGCACTACCGGGACTACGTGGACAACCTCTCCCTCACCGACCCCCTGACAGGCCTCGCCAACCGCCGGCGCTTCGACGAGTACCTGGACGGCGAGTGGCGGCGGGGCATCCGCAACCGCAAACCCCTGTCCCTGATCCTCATCGACCTGGATTTCTTCCGGGCCTACAACGAATTCCACGGCCGGCTCGCGGGCGACGAGTGCCTGCGGCAGTTCACCCAGGTGCTGACGGGGACGGTTCACCGGCCGGGGGACCTGGTCGCCCGCTACGGCGGCGAGGAGTTCGGCTGCATCCTTCCGGAGACCGACGTGGTGGGGGCCCTCCAGGTGGCCTCCTGGATCGAGCAGCGCCTCTTCGCCCTGCGCATCCCCCACGGGGCCTCGAAGCTCACGGACCACGTCACCGTGAGCATGGGCATCGCCTCCGCCATCCCCTCCTACGAGCAGGAGCCGGCCGAACTGGCGGAGCAGGCCGAGTACTTCCTGATCCAGGCCAAGCAGAACGGCCGCAACCGCATCGAGACCGCCCTCCCCGACAAAGACCTCCCCAACCGTCACGAACGCTGACCCGGCCCCGAACCGGCCGCGAACGCGGATCCCGCGGATCGTCGTGAACCGGAACCTCACCCATGAAATGCCCCCCCCGAACCCCGTCAGGGGCTCAATTTGTGTAGAACCGGCCGCCCCCACGCGCCCCGAACCCATGGCGTTCTCAGACGAACCTCGCGGAGCGTTTTATTCATGGGCGCCCTACCGGTGGGAGCACCGCCTGTCGGCGGAGCACCCGCCGTCTGATCTCCGGTATCCCTGCGGGATACTCTGGAACGATTCGTGGTTGAAATCCTCACGATTGCCGGTAGTTCACCCCGCGGGCGGCCATCTCGCGGATGAAGGCGTCACCGGGGACGACGAGTTCCTGGAACAGTGTGCCCCGCTGGGGGATCTGCCCCCGCACCAGCATCAGCATCACCACGGTCTCGGCGAAGGCGGTGGTCCGGGCCATGGCGGAGAGCCCCGTGGCCTCGTCGTGGTGATCCACCAGTTCGAAGGTCACCGTCGCGGGCTTCCCGTCCCGGACGCCCTCGACCCAGACCCGGGCCAGGATGACGTCCGGCCCCTCCTCGGCCAGGGTTTCGGCCATGCAGTGCTCCAGGACCGCCCGGGGGGACACCGGGTTGCCGTCGATGTAGACGGGCCGGCTCTCGGTCAACCCCAGGAACTTCAGCACGCGGATGGCCTCGCAGTGGCCCGGGTAGCGGATGGTCTTGTAGTCGAGGTTCTTCACCTGGAACTCGAAGGTCTTGACGAGGGTGGACGTTCCCCCCGAGGTGACGAAGGCTTCGAGCGACTCGAAGGGCGGGGGGAAGGCGAGGGTCTCCAGCTCGCCCAGGGACTCGATTTCGGTGATCCGGCCGTCCCGGATGGCGCGGGCCGGCTCGATGTACTCGTTGATGAGCCCGTTGACGGAGAAGACCAGCTTGTAGTTCAGGGGAGGGCGGGGGTCGCGGGGCAGCCCGCCCACGCGCATGTGGACGTTTATCGCCTTGTCCATGAGCGAAATGCCGTACCCGGCCAGGATGCTGACGGTGCCCGGGGCCAGGCCGCAGTCGGGGATCACGGCCACGCCGGCCGCCCGGGCCTCCGCGTCGAGGGCAAACTGGCTGTCCACCACGTCGTTGTTGCCGCCCAGGTCGGTGAAGTGGCAGTGGTGGGCGATGGCCATGCGGGTGAGGGCAAGGTTGTAGCGGTAGGGCACGCAGCTGAGAAGGCCGTCGGAGTCGGCCAGGGCGCGGGAGAGGGCGGCCTCGGCGCCGGGGTCGTCCAGGTTCACGGCCAGCGGACGCAGCCGCGGGTCGCCGAAGCGGTCGGAGACGCGCATCAGGTGCTCCCTGCCCGCGTCCACCACGTACAGGGTTTCCAGGTCGTCCTGCCGGAGCAGGTCGTAAATGGCGCCCAGACCCATCATGCCGGCGCCGAAAACGGTCAGCTTCATCGTGTTCATCCTCCTGTGCGTTCGAATAAGGCGCAAAAAAAACCCTCCCCGGCCGTGGCCGAGGGGAAGGTCCGCAGGTGCCCCGCCGGCGTCGTCCACGCCCGGAAGCCCTCCCCGGGGTGGACCGGGCGGAACCGGTCGCCCCGGGACCCCCGGAAGCGTTCCACCACGTCCTCGTTCTCCTCCGGCTCGGCGGAGCAGGTCACGTAGGCCAGGACGCCGCCGGGCGCCGTCAGGGACGCCGCGGCCTCCAGGATGGCGGCCTGTAGGCGGGGGAGGCGCACGATCCGCTCCGGGGTGAGCTTCCACCGCAGGTCGGGGTTCCGGCGGAGGGTCCCCGTGCCGGAACAGGGGACGTCCGCGAGGACCAGGTCGAAAGCCCCCTCGCGGAAGGGCGGTTTGACCGCGTCCGCCGCCACGGGGCGGACGTTGCCGGCCCCGAGTTGCGCGCGACGGGCCTCGAGGGCCCGAAGGCGGGCGGGCGAGCGGTCGGCCGCCGTGACCCATGCCCCGGGGAAGCGCATCGCCAGGACAAAGGCCTTCCCGCCCGGCGCGGCGCAGAGATCCAGGACCCGGCGGTAGGGCCGGTCCGGGACGGCCAGGGCCGCCAGGGCCGCCCCGGCGTCCTGGAGGAAGCAGAGTCCCTCCGCGGCCAGGGACCGGGCGACGTCGTGGGGGGCCCGGGCCGACGCCCGGTCCGGGCCGGCGGCGATCTCCACCACCGGCAGCCGGCCGCCCGGTTGAGAGCCGCCCCCCGGGGCCGGGAAAAGTTCAGACGGCTCCCCGCCCTCCGCCCGCGCCCGGTCGAGGAACGCGGCGAGGGAGATCCGCGGGGTCCAGACCGTGACGTGGACGGGGGGCGTCCGGTTCGATTCCGCCATCCACCGCGACAGGTCGGCCTCGGGCCAGTGCCGGAGCCACCGTTCCACCAGCCACTCGGGGTGGCAGTGCGCCTCCGCGGGGCCTTCCGGCCGGGCGGGCGGGGCCGCCGCAACCTTGCGGAGCACCGCGTTGACGAAACCGGCGGCCCGGGGGCCTACGCGTCGCCGGGCGATCTTCACGCTCTCCGAGACCACGGCGTAGTCGGGGACCCGGTCCAGGAACCGGAGCTGGTAGGCGGCGGTCCGCAGCAGGGCCCTCAGCGGCGGGTCCATCCGGTCCAGCGGTTGGCGGAGGAAGGGGGCCAGGGCCGCGTCCAGCGCCGGGAGCCGCCGGAGCGTCCCCAGGACGATCTCGTGGGCCAGGCGTCGGTCGGCGGGGCCGAGGGCGTCGAGGGGGAGGTCCATCTCCTCGAAGCCGAAGGGCGCCTGCCCTTCCAGCGCCCGCTCCAGGAGGCCGGCGGCGGTCTCGCGGGCGGAAGGCGCGGCGTTCCAGGGCGTCACGGGGAGTCCCGGGAGGCGCTCAGCCGCGGCTGCGGATGGCGTTCTGCCGCATCTGCTGCTTCTGCTGGTTCTTGTCGGCCTGGTAGCGCTTCCACTGCTCGGGGGTGAAGATCTTCTGGAACGCGGCCTCGCATTCGAGATGGGCGGCGCGGGCCTCCCGGGCCAGGTCCAGCGAACCCTGGGCCTTCAGATCCTCCTTCGACTTTCCCTGCTGCTTGGCCGCCCGGAAGGCATCCATCAGGGTGATCATGGCCGCCACTTCGCGGGTCAGGAAGGGGACGCAGTCCTTCACCTGGGCGTCGGACAAGGCGTACGTCTTCTTGAGACGGGCCGCCATGCGGTCCCCGAGCACGTCCCTGAGCAGCCCCTTGCCTTCCGTCTTGAACTTCTCCCACGCCATCTTCTGGGACGGGGTGAGCACGCCCTCGAAAGCGGTCTGGAAATCGGTGAGCGCGGTCATCCCCTCCCGGATGCCGACGCGCCGGTCGGCCATCTGCTCGGACTGGAGCTTCTCGACGAGGGGCTCGATTTTCAGGACGAAGTCGTCCACGAAGATGGCCACCTTCTTGCGCTGGGCCTCGCTCAGGTTCAGGCGCGCCTTCCAGCCCTCCAGTTGCTTGAGGGCGTCGGGGCCCAGGGTCGGCGCGAGGTCCATCGCCGGGCAGGCGGCCACCGCGGCCAGGAGGAACGCCCCGGCGGCGAGGAGGCGGAGGGGATGGGACGGGCGGTGGGTTGAGTTCATCGGTATCCTCCTGTGGTTCTGAAGCGTTCATGAAGGCCCTCCCGGGCCCTCCGCGACCGCCCCGCAGCGTGCACGACCCTGTGCCGGGCCCCGGCCCGGCGGAGGCTCAGTGCGTGCGCCGGGGAGGCTGCTCCTCCTCGTCCTCGTCCAGGTCGTCTTCATCCAAGGCGTCGTCGTCCTCGCCGAGACCCCAATCGGACTGCAGGGTCTGCACCGCCTCCAGGGCCGCCTCGCGGATATCCTCGTCCGGGGAGTCGAGAAAGGGGTCCAATTCAATGGCGAACTCGGGGTGTTCGAAGTTGGACACGGCCTCCAGGGCGGTCAGGAGCAGCATCTTGTCGGTCTTCGGGTCGGCGAGGATCGCCCGGATGCGGGGCCAGGCCTCCTCCACCGCCTGCTCGCCGGCGGCCCGGACGGCGTGATGGAGGATCCAGGGGTTGTCGCTGTGGAGCGCCTCGAGGATCTGCGTATCGAATCCCTGGACGTAGCCCATGCAGAAGACCGCCGTGAGCTTCCACTCCTCGTCGTCTTTGCCCCAGCACTCCCGGACCGCGTCGGTGTGCCAGTCCTGGATGGCGCGCACCGAGGCCTCCAGGCAGCGCCGCCGGACGAGGTCGGGCTCCGCGGGGTCCCGGAACGTCTTCTGCAAGGCCTGCTTCAACTTGTGGTAGAGGACGTCGGAGACCGGCGGCTCGTCGTACTCGGTGCGGCCGCAGATCTCCAGCTCGTCCATGGACTGGAGGGCGGGGCCCATGGAGATGGCGGCCGCCGCCCGGACGACCTCCGGTTCGGACCGGTCGCACAGGATGGCCAGCAGCCGGTTGCCGATCTCGTCGTCCATGACGCACAGGTCCCCCGCCAGTTCGGTGGCGAGGACCCGGTCGTCCTCGTCGGCGCGGCGGTTTTCCATGGTGTTTTTCAGGGTTTTCGCGGCGTCCGGGGGCCACTCCCACGGGGGGGTGTTGTCCAGGATCTCGAGCGGTTTCATACGTTCCTCCGTTAGGGGCAGGTGTGAGCGGCCAGGGCGCCGGGTGTCCGGGGTGCCCGGACAGCGGGGCCCCCGTGCATCCAGATACGGCAGGGGGCCCGGCCCGGTTCCCGCCCTGGACCGATTCACGCATCATAGAGGCAAACCGGGCGAGGGTCAAGCAGGGAAAAACCTGTTGACTTCCCCGGGCCGGGGGATACAATACGCTCTTTCGCGCGGGGCGTTAGCTCAGTTGGCAGAGCAACGGCCTTTTAAGCCGTGGGTCGAAGGTTCGAATCCTTCACGCCTCACCAGTAATCAAGGGCTTGCAAACACTTGCAAGCCCTGTGCTTTTTCCGGAACTTCGCCCGGTGAAAGCGGCCGCGACAGGCCGCCGGAACCGGCAAGCTGCCGGTCGGAACGCAGCGGCTCAAGCGCTCAATCCACCCCCCGCACCGGCAACGTGAACTTGAAGATGTTGCCCTGGGCGGGGTCGCCCTCCACCCAGATCTCGCCGCCGTAGTGGCGGACGATCTCCCGGCAGACGGCCAGGCCCAGGCCGGTGCCCCGGCGGACCTTCTCCAGGGTGTCGCCCAGCTGGCTGAACTTGTCGAAGAGCTTGTCGCGGTGCTCCTCGGGGATCCCCGGCCCCGTGTCCTCCAGGGCGATCTCCACCGCCCCGTCCCCGCGCCGCCGCCCGCTGAGCCGGACGTGGCCCTCCTGGGTGTAGCGGGCGCTGTTGTCCAGGAGCGCCGACAGGACGTGGAGGATGCGGTCCTCGTCCACCCGGACGACCCCCAGGTCGGCGCCGCACTCGTAGCGCAGCTCGATCCCCTCCGTGGCGGGGAAGAAGCCCCGGGCCAGCTTGACGGCCTTGGCCAGGATCTCCGACACCGGGTGGTCCTCGTCCCGCCACACCACCTTCCCGGTCTCGATCTTCACCAGTTCCAGTTCGTCGCTGATCAGGCGGGTGAGGCGCTCGCCCTCCTGGATGACGATGCGGAGGTTCTCGTGGATGCGCCGGATCCGCCAGCGGTTCTTCTCCTCGTCGCCGCCGGGTTCGACCTGTTCGCAGACCTTGTGGACGTCCTTCTCGATCAGGTGGGCGAAGCCCAGGACGGAGGTGATGGGGGTCCGCACCTCGTGGGCCATGGCGGCGAGGAAGCTGGTCTTGAGTTCCTCCAGCTCCTTGATTTCCCGGTAGGCCCGGTCGATCTGGGCGTTCTTCTCCGCCAGGGCGCGGTTCTGCTCTTCCAGCGAGAGGTTGGCCTCCCGGAGTTCCCGGGTCTTCTGCTCCACATTTTGCTGAAGGGTCTTCTCCCGGGTCACGAGGGACCGCAACCGCCACCCGATGGACAGCCCGATGACCAGGGCGGCGCCGAGGAGGCAGAGGGCCCAGAACCAGAGGGTCTGGTGGAAGAACGGCCGGACCTCGACCCGGAGGGCCTCCCCTCTCGGGCTCCAGACCCCGTCGTTGTTGCACGCCATGACGCGGAAGGTGTAGCGGCCCGGCCCCAGATTGGTGTAGTTGGCCGTCCGCCGCGTCCCGGCCTCGACCCAGGCCGTGTCGTTGCCTTCCAGCAGGTACCGGAAACGCACCCGCTCCGGGGCGACGAAACTCAGGGCGGCGAAGCGGAACTCGATGCGGCGCAGGCCCGGCCCCACCACGATCGTCTCCGGTTGAGGGGCCCCGGCGGAGCCCTCGGCCCCGAACACGTTGAAGGGGGCGGGGTGGTCGGCGTCGTCGACGGTGACCTGGGAGATCCGGATGGGGGGGGCTTCCCGGTTGATGACGAAGTGCGCCGGGTCGATCATGGCGACGCCCTTGAGGGTGCAGAACCAGAGCCTGCCGTCCCGGCTGCGGAGGGACCGGGACAGGGACGTGCACTCGTTGACCTTCATCCCGTCGGATTTCCCGAAGGCCATGCAGCCGATGCGTTTCTCCCGGCCGTCCAGGTAGCCGTCGAGGCTTTTCTTCTCCACCCGGAAGACGCCCGTGGGGCTGGTCATCCAGAAAAAGCCCAGCCCGTCGTCGAGGACCTGGAAAATCACGCTGCCCGGGAGGCCGTCGGACTCCCGAACGGAGCGGAAGGCCCCGCCGCGGTACCGGGTGAGCCCGTTGTTGGTCCCGATCCACAGCGTGCCGTCGGGGTCCTGGTGCATCCGCGTCACCACGTTGCTGGCCAGGCCGTTGCGGGTGGTGAAGTTGAGCATCCCCCCGGCGGCGTAGCGGAACAGCCCGCCCCCGCTGGTTCCGATCCAGATAGCGCCGTCCCGGTCCTCCAGGAGGGAGAGGATGAACTCGCTGGTGAGCCCCTGCCGGGCGCCGATGACCTCGATCCCCTGGTCGGAGATGCGGCTCAGGCCGAACCGTGTGCCGGCCCAGACGGCGCCGGAACGGTCTTCCAGGAGGACGCGCACCAGGTCGTCGGACAGGCCCTCCTTCTTGGTGAGGGTCCGGGGTGCGCCGTCCGACAACTGGACCAGCCCCAGGTGGGTGGCCACCCAGGTCCGCCCCTTGCGGTCCGTCAGGATGTCCCGGACCTTGCCGACCCTGGCCGGGTAGGGGGCGGCGGCGCCCCCCGTCAGCCGGTCCAGCCCGCTCTCGGTCCCGACGAGGATCTCGCCGTTCGCCGTTTCGCCCACGGCGTGGACCAGGTCCTCGGACAAGCCCTCCCCGGTGGTCCAGGTGAGGAACTTCCCGTTGCTGAGGCAGGAGAGGCCCGCATAGTACGTGGCGAGCCAGAGGTTGCCTTCCCGGTCGTTGCAGAAGTGCCGCAACCGGGCGGTGCGGCTGTCCTTCGACCACTCGACGAAGCCGCCCTTGCCGAGCCGGGTGATGCCGTCGTCGCAGCCGACCCACAGCGTGCCCCGGGAGTCGATGCTCAGGGCGCGGACCACGTGGGGCTGTCCGTCCGGCCACCCCGTGAAGGCGCGGAGGGTCCCGTCCCGGTTGTGGAAGAGCCCCCCGTCGGCCCCCGCGACCCAGACCGTCCCGTCGGGCGTCTGGGCGAAAGCGGTCACCTGAAGGGCCTCCCCGGCCTTTTCCGCGGGGGGGGTGACGAGGCGCCCCTCCAGGGTCAGCACCCGGATCCCCTCGCGGAAAGTCCCGATCCAGAGGTCACCCCGGGCATCCTCGAACATCTCGGTGATCTCGTGCCCCCGGAACGCGCTCAGGCATTCGAACCGGTCCTCCGCCGGCAGCTTCCGGCAGAGCCCCCGCGAGCAGCCCACCCAGAGGGTCCCCCGCCGGCCCCGGAAAACGGTGCGGACCGAGTTGTCGGCCAGCCCGTCGGCGTCGGTGAAGATGCGGAAGACGCCGTGCCGGAGCCGGTAGAGGCCGCCGCCGTCGTTGGCGGCCCAGAGGGTGCCGTCCGCGTCCTCGCACAAACGGCAGAAGCTGCTGTGGCGGATCCCGGGGTGCGTCTTCTCGTTGAAGGGCTCGAAGGAAACGCCGTCGAACCGGGCCAGTCCGTTGTAGGTGGCCAGCCAGAGAAAACCGTTGCGGTCCTGGAGGACGTCCAGGACCTGGGGGGAGGGCAGGCCCTCCTCGGTGCCCCAGTTGCGGAGTATGTACTGGGACAGGGGTTTTTGGGGGTCCAGTGCCGGCGCCCACGTCCCGAAGAACACGCACACCCAGGCTCCGATGATCCACCGGGTGGCGTTCATGGCAGTGTCCTGCACCGATCGGTGTTGAGCGCAGCGGTGAACATGGGGCGAGAATAGACCCGTCCGGAACAGAAAGTCAACGGCGATTTCAACGCCTGCGTTGAGAGGTTACAGCCCCAGGCAAGGACCAGAAGCCCCTGGCGGAAAAATGCAACATCTCCCGGTGGTTTTGCGCGCGTTTCGTCGGCGATGCCGAGACCGATCACGGTATCGAGCATGGTACCGATACCGATAGCGATACCGATAGCGATACCGATAGCGATACCGATACCGATTCCGATTCCGATTCCGATTCCGATTCCGATAATGGGGGTTATGGGGTGGGAAAGGGGGCGGGGGGGACCTCCAGCAGCGCGATGCCCGAGCGGGGGTCCTGGAATCGGAGGAGGAGGTTCCGGTTGGCGAAGGACACGAAACGGTTGGCCTTCCGGTGGAGGGTCCCGCCGACGTCGGCCTCGATGGAGTTGACGCGGAGGTCGAAGAGAACGTGGCGGATCCCCACCGCCCGGAGCCGCCGGAGGGTGACGGCGTCCGAGGCGCCGGCGTCCAGGCGATTGAAGAGGTCCAGGTAGCTGTCCTCCACCATCCGCCGGTGGGCGTCCCGGACGAAGTAGGGCACCAGCGTCCCGATCCGCAGGACGCGGGTGGGCGCGGGCGAGGCGTCGAGGATCTCCGCGGCCTGCCGGGCCCCGGGGATCACCTCGTCGGTGAAGTCGTCCGGCGTGAGGTCGCCTGCCGCATAGCGAAGCACCACCGGGGGGCACGCCTTATCCGCCTGCAGCATCACGTGCGCTCCGAGGGAGACCACGGCGGCGGCCGCCGCCAGGGCGCCGAACCATCGGGGCCTCCCGGTTTCCCCCAGGAAGAGGGCGACGCCCAGGGCGAGCGGGACGAAGCCGGGAAGTGCGTACCAGGGGATGCACATCCCGCCGGCCGCCCAGGCGACCCAGTAGACCAGGGCCGTCACCGTCAGCCACCGGGCGTGCCGGCTCCAGTCCCGCCACCGATGAAGGAGCAGGGAAACCGGGAGGAAGGCCAGGAAGAGGTACCCGATCCCCACGAAGAGGTCGTTGAGCCCGACGTTCATGCTCAGGTTCCAGGGCAGGAGGAAACGCCGCCAGCCGCGGTTCGGCGCCTCGTAGCGCTCCATCTCCTCCCCGATGCCGGTGGCGGCCGGGCCTCCCCCCGGGGAGAGCCCCGCGGCCCGCCAGTCGGCGTCCCGAAGTTCAGCCGGGGCCCGGCTGGTGATCCATTCCACCGCGGAGGACGGCCGCCGCCAGCCCCGGGTGGAGACGTTGTAGAGAAACCAGGGGGCCACGGACAGAAGGAATAGCCCCGCCGCCGCGGACCAGACGGCGAGTGCCCGTCCCCGCGGGGGCCGGACCCTGGGCCAGCGTATCGCCGCCCCCGCGGTCAGCGCGCCCAGCAGGAAGACCGCGGTGAGCTTCATGGCGAGAGCCGTACCGGCCAGCCCCGCCGCGAGGGCCAGCCAGGCGGGAGGGGCGGCGCCCTCGGCCCGCTCGGCCAGCGCCCGCCAGGCCATGACCGCCACGAAACAGAACATCAGGTCGATCTTGAGGTCGAAGTCGGAGAGCTGCCCCACCATCGGCAGCGTGTAAAAGACGGCCGCGGCGACGACCCCTTCCCGAAGGGTCCAGAAGCGCCGGGCGAAGCCGAGGACGGCCAGGACGGTGAGCACCCCGCCGGACCAACTGATCGCCATGGCCGGTGCGGACGAACCGGAGAAGAGGAAGCCCAGCCCGGTGAGGAGTTCGACGGGGAAGGGGAGGACCCCGGCCACCAGGGCATGGCTTTCGGCCATCAGGCGGGGGCGGAGCAGGTACCGGTTGAGGTCGTCGTAGCCCACCGGGATGGGGCGGAGGAGGTCGGCGGCGTTGAGGGCCGCCATGGCCAGCAGGAAGAGAAACACCACGAGGGGCAGGCCCCGGCCGCGGAGGACGAACGTCCAGCGAGCCGTCGCCGCCCGGCGCAGGAGGCCTGTTGTTTCCCGGAGCGCCGAGGCAAACACGACGGTCAGCAACACCAGGATCGCCTCCCACCGGTAGGCCCCGGCAGCCCCCAGCCCGAAGAGGGCGAGGGCAAGGGCCCCCAGTCCGGCGGCAACCCGGAACAGGAAGGCGTCGAGCGGGTCGTCCGGGAGGCGGTTCAGCCATCGAAGGGCGATGGCCCCGGCGGCGTGCGCGGCCAGGATGAAAAGGGTCACGGTGAGCACGAGCAGGGACAGTCGGACCGCGAAGAAGGCGTTGGCCAGGGGCCAGGTCTCTGCCTCCAGCGGGGGCAGGCCGGTGGCGGGGTCCGCCCGGAGGAAGCCCGTGACGTTGAGGACCGCCAGCACGGCCAGGAAAAAAACGGCGACGAAAGCGGGGATCCCAAGACAAATGGGCTCTTCCCACCGTTTTCCCAGCAGGAATCGCCGGGTGGCCGCCCAGGTGCCCGCGGCGAGGAAAATCGCCAGGATCGGCGCCAGGGCGCGCCCGAAGGCGTCAAGGTGCCACAGCGCCCCCAGTTGGATGGGGACCGCGCGCCCCCCCTCCGTCCAGACCCAGTGACGGTGGAGCCAGATCAGCGCTACCGCGAGGATCCACCCCCCTCCCAGAATGAAAGGCCAGGCGGGCCCGCGGCCGGTTTTCCCTTCCCGCGGCGCCCCCCCGGCCTCATTCCTCCGCATTCAGGTTCACCAGCATGAGGACCATGTCCACGGCGTTTATCCTCCCGTCGTTGTTCACGTCGGCCGCCGTGGGGTCCACCGGCACGGGTATGTTCGCCTCGCAGGCCACCAGGTGACCGAAATCGATGTCGAGGGTGTCGAAGAGGTCGTCGAAGTTCAGGTCGTTGATGTAGCTTCGGAAGAACACCCCGCTGCTGGTGGAGGCGTACACCCGGGAGGGCGCCCCCGGGTGCAGCGCGAGGGTGTAAACGATCCAGTCCCAGAGGCCGCCGTTGGACGACGCCCAGGTGTACCCCCCGTTGAGGGACCGGTAAATCCCGTTCGCCTCGGTGCCCGCATAGAGGGTCTGCGGGTACAGGGGGTTTATGGCGATGCTGGTGACGCTCAGGCCCTCCAGCCCGGTGCCTCGAGGCGCCCAGTGGCCCCCCCCGTCCTTGGTCCAGTAAACCCCGTCGTGTTCCATCCCGGCGAACAGGACCTTGTCGTGCGTGGGGTGAATGGCCAGGCAGAGGACACTCTTCCCTGTCAGGTCGTCGCCGGGTTCAGCCCAGTCCAGGCCGGCGTTCGTGGAGCAGAAGAAGGTCTGGCCGGAAGAATAATTGTACTTTTTCCCAATGTAGACCGTGCCGGCCGTGAACGGGGACGGGACCACGCCGCGGACCTCGTGCTGCCCGACCGAACCGTACCAGTGCTGGCCGCCGTCCGTGCCTCGGAAGAGGGAGTACCCGGTCGACATCACGTCCCGCCCCCCGGCGTACATCTTCGAGTTGTCCAGCGGGTCGTAGGCCAGGCAACGGAAGGAGGTCATCTCGTTCACTTCCGATTCCCACGTCGCCCCGCCGTCGGGCGAGTGAAAGACGAACCCCCCGTTGTTGCTCCCGGTCGCGACCCAGAGCGAGGGGGTTTCCCCGCCCGAGGTCGGGGTGACGGCGACGGCGCGGATCTCCTGGTTGTAGTTGTAGGGGATGACGGGTGTGCCGTCCCCGGTGACGGCCCAGGACCACGCCCGGTCCGCGCTGCGGAAGAGGTTTCCCTTATTGTCGCCGGCGTAGACCGCGTTCGGGAGCTGGACCTGGGTCCCCAGCCCGGGGATGGCGCGGGTGTCCATGCCGGCGACCGTCCACTTCCAGCTCGCCCCCCCGTTGGTGGATTGGCAGGTGGCACCGTTGGTCAGCCCGGCGAAGAGGGTCCCCTGAGGCCAGTCCGTCACGCTGGGGTCCGTGTACATGGCGAGGGAGCAGACGCCGCTCGTCCGGCCGATGCCCGAGTCCCGGGACGACCAGTTGGCGCCGCCGTCCGCGGTCCGGTAGAGCACGGGCAGCCCGTCCGCCGCCGCGCACCCCGCGTAGACGGTGTTGGCGTGCAGCGGGTCGGCGTAGAGGCTCAGCACGTCCCGGGAGGTCAGGCCCACCCACTCCCAGTGGGTCCCGCCGTCGGTGGTCCGGCGCACCCCGCGGGCGCCCCCCGCTTCCCCCTGTTCGAAGCCCACGTAGGCTTTATTGGCGTTCGTGGGGTCGAGGACGATGCATTTGACCCGGGACGTGTTGTCGCCGTCGATGACCTTGACCCAGCCCACGGCGGGGACTGACTTGTAGACCATCCCCCAGCTGTTGCCGACCCAGACGGTGTTCCGGTCCGCCGTTGTGGCCGCGATGGCCGTGATGGGGTGGGCGGGAAGGGTGTCGGTGACGTCGGTCCAGGTCCCGCCGCTGTTGCTGCTGGTGAAGAGCTTCCCCTGGGTGTTGCCGACCCACACGATCCGGATGGGGTAGGTCCCGACAGTCTCCAGCGTGCCGATGGCCGTGATGCAGTCCGTTCCCACGGCGGTGACGGGGTTCCAGTTGGTCCAGTCGATGGACTTGAACAGCCCCGCGATGGTCCCGGCCCAGACCGCGCTCCAGTTCCGGAAGGCGCCGACGCTGGTGACGTAGGTGGTGTCCAGGCCCGCGTTGCGCACGCCCCAGCTGCTGTAGGGGAGGCGGAGGAACATCCCGCCGCCCTGGGTCCCGGCCCAGACGCCTTCGCTTGCGGCGGGCACGCAGACGACCTGGGCGTTCTGGGCGGTTCCCATGGGACCATGACAGTCCCACTGGTTGTACTTCACGACAGCCGCCCTGGACGTTTCGGCAACAATCCAGCCCGTGCTGAGGAGGATCCCGACGCAGAGAAACCAAATCCGTTTCATGTTTTTACCTCTCTTCGACGGTCTTCCGACAGATGGATAATGGACAGACTTGCATCTATTTTACAACGGCTCGTCGGAAGAATCCAAGCGGTTATTCGGGTGGGCAGCGGTTTCGCATCATGAGGACAAGCAGGGCCAAAAGGGGCGCGGTGAGAGGTTTTGAAGCGTTTCAGAGACAGCCGGCATTCTTGTGCGAGGGGGGTGATAGAGCAAAAGCGGCGGTAAAGT
>JAGNHB010000026.1 GCA_018001935.1 Acidobacteriota bacterium | reverse complement strand
GGGCTAGTCAAGAGGGAACTTGATATTGCAAGAATGATTTGTGAGGTGACCCCGGGCGTTCCGCGAGCTGATAGCCCGATCAGGGCGGGGTTAGATCATGCCAACTTTTTCCCTTGCGAAAGTGCTGATCCGGAAAAACCTTGACAATGCAGGGGGGAACGGATACCTTGGAAGCGACGGATTCACACAGGCCGACCCGCGGTGCGAAGAGGATGCAGACGACTTTTCAGCTTGACATTTTCGGGAAACGGCGGGCCTTCTCCCTGTCTCCGGGGCAGAGCGTCCTCATCGGCCGGGCCGCCGATTCCGACCTGATCATCGACACCGACCCCGGCGTCTCCAAGACCCACGCCCGCATCCGTCTCGAGGGTGAAGCCCCCGTCATCGAGGACGCGGGGAGCCGGAACGGGACCTACGTCAACAACGTCATCCTCACGAGCCCCCGTCCCCTGCGCAACGGGGACGTGATCACGCTGGGAGCCACCATCATCCTGTTCTACGGCGACGCCCGCGGCCCCTCCGCCGGCGTCTCCCCGCCGCACCGGACCCCGGCCATGACCTGCGTCATCCCTCTGGGGGAGTTGCGGGAGAAGGTCAAGCCCGCCATCCCCCCCGGTCTCGAGCAACTGAGCACGGAAAACGTCCGCCTCAGCATCCTCCAGGAAATCGCCACCTCGCTCCTGGACAAGCGGGACATCGAAGGGCTCTTCCAGCACAGCCTCACCCTCATCATGTCCGTGGTGCCCGCCCGGCGGGGGTGCATCATGATGAACGAGGAGGGGGAACTCCGCGTCAAGGCCTTCTCCGGGCAGCAGGCGGACCCTGTCTCCGGCGACATCATCCAGTTCTCCAACACCATCCGCCGGCAGGTGATGGAGCAGCGGACGGCCGTCCTGACCTCCAACGTGGAAGGCGACCCCAACCTGGAGAAGGCCCAGAGCGTCATCATCCAGGGCATCAAGTCGGTGATGTGCGTCCCCCTCTGGAACGAGGACCGGGTCTACGGCCTCATCTACCTCGACTCGTCGTTCCAGGAGAGCGCCTTCAACGAAAAGAACCTTCGCCTGCTGACCGCCATTGCCAACCTCGTGACCATGAAGATCGAGAACTATCTCTACATCCAGGAACTGCTCACGAAGAAGGCCATGGAAAAGGACCTGGAACTGGCGTCCGAGATCCAGAACATGCTGCTCCAGAACGAATTCCCGCCGATCCCCGGCGCGGAGTCCGCCCTGTGCTTCCGGTCCTGCCACCAACTGGGCGGGGACTACTACCACTGCTTCGAGCTGGAGGACGGGCGCTTTGTCGTGGTGATCGCCGACGTGATGGGAAAGGGGACCGGCGCCGCCATCCTGACGTCCGCGGTCCACGCCGCCTTTTCCGCCACCAGCGAACAGAAGAGCGACATCAGCTACAACGTGTCCAAGGTCAACCGCTTCGTCTGCGGCCTCTGCGGGGGGACCTTCTTCATCACCCTCTTCGCGATGCTCTACGACCCGGTCTCGGGCGAGCTGGAGTACTGCAACGCCGGGCACAACAACCCCCTTCTGGTCCGGACCGACGGCCGCGTCACGGAACTCACCGAGGGGGGGACCCTGCTCGGGTTCCTCCCGGAGGCCCCCTACAGCACCGGCAAGACCGTCCTCGGGAACGGGGACTTCGTGTTCCTGTTCACCGACGGGGTCTCGGAAGTGGAAAACGCCGCGGGGGAGATGCCGGGCAAGGACTTCCTCCCAAAGTTCCTCACCAGCCTCGGGCGGGCCGGCAGCCGGGAGATCATCGACCGGCTCTGGACCGAGCTGGACGCCTTCCGCGGTTCGTGCCCCCTGCGCGACGACACGACGGCTATCGTGGTCCGACGCCTGGACGCCGGCGACGCGACGGGCGCCCCCTGACGGACCAGCCCCGGGAACGCGCCATGAGCCCCGACACATCGAACCCGGCCCACGTTCTGATCATCTCCGACGACCCCGAGGTCACCCGGGGGATCGTCGACCTCTTCGCCGGGACGGGATTCGTGGTCCACACCACCTCCAACGGCCGAAGCGGCGTCAACATGGCGGGGCAGTTCCCCGTGAGCCTGCTCATCACCGGGATGGTGATGCGGGGCATGCAGGGAAACGAGATCATCCGCGAGATCAAGGGAATACACGAAAAGGCCACCGTCTGGGTGATCACCGAGGCCCGGAATTTCAACCTGGATTTCGCCGTGGAGGCCATCAAGCTCGGGGCGGACGACTACTTCGTCATCTTCGAGGACCTCCCCTCCGAGAAAATGCGCAAGGCCCTGGCCGCGTTCCAGGAAAAGATCCACCTCATCGCCGAGAACCGGCGGCTGCAGGAGCGTGTCCGGACCGGCGAAGCGCGCGACTCCTTCATGGGCAACTGCGAGACGATCCGGAACCTCCACCACCTGATCAAGAAAGTGGCGCCCACGGACGCCCCCGTCCTCATCACGGGCGAGAGCGGAACCGGCAAGGAACTCGTGGCCCGCACCCTCTGGGAACTCAGCGATCGCGCCAACCGGCCCTACATCCCCATCAACTGCGGGGCCATCCCGGAAAACCTGCTGGAGAGCGAACTGTTCGGGCACGAGAAAGGCGCGTTCACCGGGGCGCACGCCCTGAAGATCGGCAAGTTCGAGAACGCGGACAAGGGGACCGTTTTCCTGGACGAGATCGGCGAAATGTCCGCCAATTTGCAGGTCAAGCTGCTCCGGTTCCTCCAGGAGGGCGAGATCCAGCGCGTCGGGAGCGCCTGGACCATCCGGCTCGACGTCCGCATCATCAGCGCCACCAACAAGGACCTCGAGGAGGAGATCGCCCGGAACAACTTCCGGGAGGACCTCTTCTACCGCCTCAACGTCATCAACCTCCACCTCCCGCCCCTCCGGGAGCGCGGAAACGACGTCCTGGACCTCGCCCACTTCTTCGTCCGGGCCCTCGCCGTCAAGGAACGGCGCGACGTTTTCTCCTTCTCGCCGCTGGCGATGTCCCGCATCCGGGAGTACACCTGGCCCGGGAACATCCGGGAACTCAAGCACCGGATCCACCGCGCCGTTATCCTGGCCGCGGGGCGCGAGATCACCGCCGAGGACCTGGGCTTCCTCGAGAAGCAGGAGCGGCTGACCCTCAACGAAGCCTTGGAACAGTTCGAGTTCCGCTTCGTCACCGAGGCCCTCATCGCCGCCAGCGGCAATATCTCGCGGGCCGCCCGGAGCCTCGGGACCGCCCGCCAGCAACTCCAGCGCATCATCCGCAAGTACGGGATCCGCCCCGAGTCCTACCGCCGGCAACCTTCCGTCAAAGACCCCGAATAAGGTGAGGGGTGTATTTCAGGGGGCCCGTGCGGCACGGGCCCCCTGAAATACACAAGGGCACCCGGGCCGAGGCGTTGAAGAGGCGGTCGAGGAGGTGCAGGAGGAGGCGGGGGAGCATGCGGGTCCGTTCGTATTCCGGAAGAGGTGGCGGCGCTCGCGAAGCTTCGGGTGTTTGGGCCTCGGGTCGGGTGCCCTTGTTCGTAACCGTTGTCAAAGATCCTGTCAGTAACCCTGCCGGGCCAGCGCTTCGCGCAGCATCCGGCGTCCATAGAACAGGCGGCTCTTGACGGTGCCGGAGGGGAGGGCCATGAACGCCGCGATCTCCTCGATGGTGCGGTTCTGGATGTCGTGGAGGACGATCACGTCGCGGTGGCTCTTCGCCAGGCCCGCCAACGCCTTCTTGAGCAGGCCGGCGACCTCGCGGCGGGAGGTGGTCTCCCGGGGGTCTTCGGAGGTCTCCACGAAGTTGGCGTCGTTCTTCTCCGGGTGGTCCGGATCGGTGATCAGCGGCTCCGTGCGGCTGTGCTTCCATTTCCGGAGGTAGCCGTAGCAGGCGTTCACGACGATGCGGGTCATCCAGGTCTCGAGCCGGCTGTCGCCCCGGAAGTTCCGGATGTTCTGGAAGATGTTGCGGAAGGCATCCTGGACCGCATCCCGGGCCCACTCCGCGTCCTTGAGGATCCGGCAGGCCGTCCGGTAGAGCCTGCCGTAGTGCCGGTGGAAGAAGTCGTCGGCGTCGAGGATGCACAGCTGGCCGTGGTGTCCCGCCTCGCTCCCGGCCTGGAGTTCCGCCGCGTTCCGGTTCAGGTTCTCGTTGATGATGATGGCGATCTGGCTCATGGCTCTTCTCCTTTCCCACCCTGTTCTTGGCAAAACGCTTGCCAAACCGATCGTCGAAAATTTTTTCCCTTTGATTTCTAGCATTTAAACGAATTGATGCCGCCGGGCGCCGCTGGGTGTAAAAATATCCGTCACTCTTTTCCGGAACGGACGGCGCCCCGCCCCCCGAAACGTAAAATTTCCCGTCAGTCGATCGGGGTGACGAGGGTGCACCTCGACAAGGGGGGGCCTTCCCTTCACCGGGATGGCGGAGGTTCATGTCGAAAAGGCCCCTTGAAAATGCCGGTTTATTCCGGTAAACTGCACCCTTCAATCCGTGGGCAAGGAGAGTCAGGATGTTCAGAATCGGCTTGGACGTCGGCGGCACGAAGATGGTGGGGGTCGTCACGGACGGCGACGGGAACATCCGGCAGTGCCTTCGAAAGGAAACGCCGCCGGAGCGCTCGGCGGAAAGGCTGATGGAGGCCATGGCGTCCCTGGTCGGCGAACTCCGCGACCTCATCGAGGGGGCCGCCGTGGACTCCCTGGGTGTCGGCATCGCCGGCTACGTCGACCAGGAGCGGGGCTTCGTCCATTTCGGGCCGAACCTGGGCATCGAGCGGCTTCCGCTCGGCGAGAAATTCCGGGAGATGACGGGACTTCCCGTCTTCGTCGAGAACGACGTGAACTGCGCGTTGCTCGGCGAGTGCGCGTACGGCGCGGCAAAGGGTGTTTCGGACGCGGTGGGGATCTTCGTGGGGACCGGTGTGGGCTCGGCGTTCAAGTCGGGCGGCCGGATGGTCCGCGGCTCCCGGGGCGTCGCCGCCGAGGCGGGCCACACGATTTTCATCCCGGGCGGCCGCCCCTGCGCCTGCGGCAAGCGGGGGTGCTTCGAAGCCTACGCGGGCGGCCGCGCCATCGAGATGATCATCCGCGAAGCCGTCCGCAGCAACCCGTCGACCCTCCTCTCCCGCGAACCGGCGCCCACCCTGTCCACCGTTCGGCGGTGCATGCTGGCCGGCGACTCCTCGGCCCGCAAGATCTGGGACGAGGTGGTGGTCGCCCTCCGGGTGCTGGTGACCAACGTGATCGTCCTCTTCGACCCGAAGGTGGTGGTCCTGGGGGGGAAACTCATCGAGTCGATCCCCGAGCTGTTCGGGGACATCCAGGACTTCGCCCTCAACCAGGGGATGCGGGGTCTCTTCTACTCGGTCCTGGTGACCACCGCCGCCCTCGGCGACCGTGCCGCCGCCCTGGGCGCGACGCTGCTTCGCGAGGAGTTGAACGGGTAGCGCCGGCGCTTTTCCCGTCCCCGGAAGTCGTCTCGAACCCGCCGATACCCCGGCCCTGCGGCCGGGGTTTTCGACCGTCATCCCGATCCGGAGAGTGGAGCAACCATGGAAAACCCTGCCGTCCCCGTCCCGAAGGAATCCTTCCCGCGCGTCTTCTGGTCCGCGAACATCACCGAACTCTTCGAACGCGCCGCCTACTACGCCATCGCCAGTTTCGTCGTCATCTACCTCGGCCAGATGGGTCTGGGCAATTACTGGCCCAGCGTCCTCAACGGCTTGCTGTGGTACCTCGTCTACTTCCTGCCGATCCTCTCCGGGACCATCGCCGACCAGGTCGGTTTTCGCCGGGCCCTGCTCGTGGCGTTCGTCCTGCTCGCCATCGGGTACTTCCTGATGGGATACCCCGTCTGGTTCGGGGGACACGGGCTGTCGGAAGGAGCCGAGAAGAGCGACCTGGTGACCGCCGGTTCGGACATCGTCGTCCCGGTGCTCCTGGGGATTCTGCTCATTGGGATGGGCGGCTCCGTCATCAAGCCCTGCATCTCCGGAACCGTCCAGAAGACCGCCGGGGCCCGGGCGACCCTGGCTTTCGGCATCTTCTACATGGTCATCAACATCGGCTCCCTCGTGGGGCGCAGTATCAGCTACGTGATGCGGAAGCAGTTCGACCTCAGCTACATCTACGCCGTGGCCACGGGGTGCTCGATCGTCGCCTTCTTCGTCGTCATGATCCTGTACAAGGACCCGGACAAGGTGGGGTACGCCTCCGCCACCGCCAAGCCCCGCAAATCGGTCGGCCGGATCCTCGCGGACATGGTCCTGGTGCTCCGGAACCTCCGTTTCGCCCTGTTCCTGCTCGTCTCCAGCGGCTTCTTCTTCATCTATTCCCAGGTTTACAACGTGCTGCCGCTCTACGTGAAGAAGGTCGTCGAGAAAGATCCCCCCATGGACATCTACACCATGGCCAACCCGCTGGTCATCGTCCTCTTCCAGTTGATGATCACCCGGGCCTTCGGCAAGATGAAGCCCATCAAGTCCATCATCGTGGGAATCATCATCATCGGGGTCTCCATGCTGATCAACCTGGCCCCCATCTTCTCCGCCCAGGGTGTCCGCGCGTTGACGCTCGGGAACCTTCTCCCCATCGGGTCCCTGTTCATCGTCCTCACGGTGGGCCTGATCGCCTTCGGCGAGCTGTTCACCTCCGCCCGGACCTACGAGTACATCGGCGCCCTGGCGCCCAAGGGCCAGGAGGGTCTTTTCCTGGGCTACGCCAACCTTCCCATGGCCATCGGGGCCCTGGTGGGCGGCCCGGTGGGCGCCTTCATCTTCAACGAGATCATGTGCCGCAACCACAAGGTGCTCCCCAACGGCCTCCTCGAACTCGACCCGTGGCAGAATGCCTTCGGGTGGCTGATCCTCATGGGGGTCGGGTTCCTGTCGGCCGTCAGCATGTGGGCCTACAACCGCTGGCTGGAGCGCCACCCGGTCTGACATGGAGTGAGGCGGCAGGCTTCGTGGCGCCGCTTCGCAACCCACGCGACGAAGACGGGCTCTGACATCCACGCAAGCTGAAGCTTGCGCCACCACTTACGGAGTGCGGCGACACGCTTTGTAGCGGCGCTTTGGAGGCAGCGAACCCCCGCGCTGCCTCTTTGTTCTTTTCACCCGAACTCGCCTTGACACTCCGCTGCCCCCTCGCGTATAGTTCGCTTTCGCATCGTGATTCGAGGGGTTGTGTCCTTGAGCGGGCCCGGGTGCGGAGCGCAGCGCTCCGAAAGCACCCGGACGACCGGAGATCACCATTCGCCGAAAAGGGGCAAAAAGCATGAACAGGCACGCAAACGGAACCCGGTTCGCCTTCGCGATCCTCGCACTCCTCGGGGCCCTCGGCGCCGGGTGCTTCACCCCGGCGGCCGCGCAAAACGGCCCCGGGGTCCCCGACCCCGCCCGGGTCCGCGTCATGGGCTACGACTTCGACCCCGTCGTCGAGGGCGAACCGGTCCTCCCGCCGACGCTGCGCTTCGAGGGGAGCGGCCCCACCCTGCGGCTCGTGCAGTTCACGGGCCTGCTCAGGGGCGAGTGGCTGGACAAGCTCGTGGCGCGCGGGCTCGTGCCCCTGCAGTACTACCCAAACAACACCTACCTGGTCTGGGGTTCCGAGGCCCAGGCCCGGTCGGCGGCGGGGCTCGACTTCGTCCGCTGGCAGGGCGCCTTCCACCCCGCCTACAAGACGAGCCCCGGGCTGGCGGGCTTCCGGGGGACCATCGAGAACGTCGCCGTCACCTTCTTCAACGACGGCGACGAAACCGGGGTACCCGCCCGGATCGCCGCCGCGGGGGGGAAGGTCCTCCAGGTCTTCCCCGCCCAGCCCGACCGGCGCTTCCTCACGGCCGTCTGCGCCCTCGACGCCGCCGCCCTGGAAACGGTGGCCCGGCTCGAAGCGGTCTGGGCGCTGGAATACGCCTCCCCCCGGCCCGGCCTCGAGGACGAGATGTGCACCCAGGTCCTCGCGGGCAACATCACCGGCTCACCGGGGACCCCGGTCACGGGGTACTTCACGTGGCTGGCGGCGAAGGGCCTGGACGGGACCGGCATCACCTGGGCGGACGTGGACACGGGCCTCGACGGCGCGCACCCCGACATCGCCGGCCGGACGCCGACCTACGTCGCCTACGCCGGGGCCGCCACCCCGAACGCGGACAGCGACGGCCACGGGACCCACACCGCGGGCGCCATCTTCGGCGACCCCCGGACCGCCAACGGCGGGACGGGCATCCAGGACGGCGACGGTTTCTACTGGGGCGTCGGCATGGCGCCGAGGGCCGGCATGGTCATCCAGAACGCGCTCCTGGGGACCAACTGGCCGCCCACGGGCGGCTGGCAGGTGCTGAGCAAGGACTCCGTCCTCAATGGGGCGATGGGGTCGAGCAACTCCTGGTTCACGGGCGCCTCCGGGGCCCAGGGCTACTCCGCGGCCTGCCGGACCCACGACCTCATGGTGCGTGACGCCAACTTCGACACCGCGACCGTCGCGGAACCCCTCGTCATGGTCTTCTCGGCGGGCAATTCGGGCCCGGGCGCCTCCACCCTCACGGAACCGAAGGAGGCGAAAAACCTCATCTCCGTCGGGGCGTCCCAGAATTACCGCGTCGGCGCCATCTGGAACATGGCCAGCTTCTCAAGCCGCGGGCCCGCCCTCGACGGCCGGACGCTGCCCACCGTCACCGCCCCCGGCGAGCAGACCGTCTCCTGGAAGAGCAGCACGAGCGGGACCTCGAGCTGCACCAGCGCCGTGTCGGGATCCGGGAGCGCCTACTACAGCTACTGCTCGGGGACCAGCATGGCCTGCCCGCTGGTCTCGGGCTCGTCGGCGCTCCTCGCCCAGTGGTGGGCCGACGAGGGCCGCGGGGTCCCGTCCCCCGCCATGGTCAAGGCGCTGCTGATCAACGGCGCGACGGACATGGCGGGCGGGTCCGGCGTCAACGGCAACATCCCCAGCAACAGCCAGGGCTGGGGGAGGGTGGACCTGGCGAACGTCATCGGGAACGGCGTCCAGAACATGTACCACGACCAGAACTACGTCTTCACCGCCGCCGGGCAGTCCAAGGGGTACACTTTCTACATCGACGACCCCGCCAAGCCCGTGCGGATCTCCCTGGTCTGGTCCGATGCCGCCGGGGCGGCCGGGGCCAACCCGGCGCTCGTGAACGACCTGGACCTCACGGTCGTCAACGGGTCGAACACCTACCTCGGCAACGTGTTCAGCGGCGGCCTGTCCGCCACCGGCGGCAGCGCCGACCGGCTGAACAACATCGAGAACGTCTACCTGGCGCCGCCCTGGACCTCGACCGCGTTCCAGGTGACGGTCAACGCCTACAACGTCCCCGGCGACGGTGTCCCGTACAACGGCAGCACCACCGACCAGGACTTCGCCCTGGTGATCTACAACGCCAGCGAGGTCCCGGCCCCCGCGGTCACCCTGGAAACCAGCGCCATCACCGCGGAAGGCTGCTCGCCGGCCAACAGCCTCCCCGACCCCGGCGAGGCCATGACGTGGGACATCACCCTCCGCAACGTCGGCTCGCTGGACACCACCGACGTGGTGGCCACCCTCCAGGCCACCGGCGGCGTGACCAGCCCCGGTGCCTCCCAGGCCTACGGCGCCCTCACGGCCGGCGGCGCCGGCATCACTAGGAGCTTCACCTTCACGGTGGACCCCGCGCTGGTCTGCGGCGAATCCATCACCCTGACCTTCCAGCTGCAGGATGGCGCCACCGACCTGGGGACCCTGACCCTGGTCCGGAGCACCGGCATCGTCGCCGGCGGCACTTCCGTCCTTCTGAGCGAGACCTTCGAGCCCGGGGCAAACCCGCCCGCCGGCTGGCTTACCACCCCGGTGGGGACCGTTTCCGGCACCACCACCCCGGAATGGGCCGCCATCGGGGCGGGGACCAACCCGGTCAACACGCCCCACGCCGGGTCCTACCAGGGCAAGTTCAACTCCTACAACACGTCGTCCGGGAATGCCGCCCGGCTCTACCGGACCTCCGGCATCGACACGACGGCCTACGGGCAGGCGATGTTCTACGTCAAGTTCTACATGTACCACGACCCCGGCTACACCTCCAACAACGACAACGTCCGGGTGCAGGTGTCCAGCGACGGCGGCGCCACCTGGGTCTCCTGCGGGAGCCCCGTCAGCCGCTACGGGGCGACGGCCGGCTGGTCCCCGCACACGGTGGACGTCTCCGCCGCGGCCCGCAACCATGCCGACGTCCGCATCGCCTTCCTCGGGACCTCCGCCTACGGCAACAACTGCTTCATCGACGACGTCTCCTTCGAGGTGGCCCTGGTGGGTTGCTGCGGCCAGGCGGGGACCCCCATTCTCCAGGCCGACGGCGCTGCCCTGGTCTCCGAGGGCTGCGCTCCCGGGAACGGCGTCCTCGACCCCGGGGAAACCGTCACGGTCGCCTTCGGGCTGAAAAACGTCGGGACCGACAGCACCGCCGACCTCGTGGCCGACCTGCAGCTCTCGGGCGGCGTCCAGTGCGCCACCCCCCCCCAGAGCTACGGTGCGGTGGCGGCGGGGGGCGCCACGGTCACCCGCTCCTTCCAATTCATCGTCTCCTCGGCAGCCGCCTGCGGCGGGACCGTCACCGCCACCCTCCACTGTGTGGACGGCGCCACCGACCTCGGGTACAAGACCTACACCTTCACGCTCGGCTCCACCCTCACCGCCACCGCCGCCTTCGCCAACACCGGGTCGATCAGCATCCCCACCACCGTCAGCCCCGCCACGCCCTACCCCTCCGAAATCGCCGTGACCGGCCTGAGCGGAACCGTACAGAAGGTGAAAGCCACCCTCGCCGGCCTCAGCCACACTTACCCCGGCGACCTGCGCATCCTGCTGGTGGGGCCCGCCGGCCAGAGCTGCGTGCTGCTCGCCAGCACCGGCGGCGGGACGGATGCAGTGAACGCCACCCTCGTCTTCGACCAATCCGCCGCCGCCCCCGTCCCGAGCCCCGTGGTATCGGGCACCTGGCGGCCCACCGGGAGCATCGGCACCGCCCTTCCCTCCCCGGCGCCGGGGCTGCCCTACGGGACGACCCTCGACGCCTTCAACGGCACCGACCCCAACGGGACCTGGAAACTCTTCGTCTACGACGCCGCCAGTTCCGACGGCGGTTCCATCGCCAACGGCTGGAGCCTGGACCTCGTCACCGGCACCCGGACCTGCTGCGTGACGCCCTGCGCCACCGCGGAGCACCCCGCCGCGATCGTGGACATCAACGGCGACCTCACGTCCGACATCCTGTGGTACTCCACCGCCGACGGCAACCTGGCCGCCTGGTTCCTGAGCGGCGCCGGCGTCGTGGGTGACGCCTTCATCGGGAACCTGGCCGACCCGAATTGGCAGGTTACGGGGATCGGCGATTTCAACGCCGACTCCTTCTTCGACGTGTTCCTCCGCCACGCCACCACCGGGGACATGAGCGTGTGGCTGCTGAGCAGCGCCGGGTACGCCGGGAGTATCACCACCCTGGGCAGTGCACCCGTCGACTGGAAGGTGGTGGGCGTGGGCGACGTGGACGGCGACTGCCGCGCCGACGTCTTCTGGCGCAATGACGCCGCCGGGCCCCTCACCGGGATGATGTCCCTGTGGTTCGTGGATGACTGCGGCTACCGGGGCAACTCCTACGTCGGCGGCATCGGCGATCTCGACTGGAAGGTGGAGGGCATCGCCGACTTCGACGGCGACCGGACCCGTGACGTGCTGTGGCGCCACGCCGTCAGCGGCGTCATGTCCATCTGGTTCATCAACACCGCCGGCAACTTCGCATCCGACATGACCCCCGGGTCGCTGGACCCCGTCTGGCAGCTCGCGGGCCTGGGCGACCTGAACGCCGACCTCAAGGCCGACCTCTTCCTGGTCAACACCGCCACCGGCGACCTGATCGCGTGGCTGTTCAACGGGGCGGCGGTGACCGGGTCCCCCTACCTGGCCACGCTGCCTTCCCCCGACTGGCAGGTCGCGGGCATCGCCGACCTCGACGGCAACGGGAAGAGTGACGTCCTGCTGCGCAACACCGCCACCGGCGAGGTGACCCTGTGGTTCACCACGGAAGCCGGCGTCACGGGCACCCTGTCGCTGGGCTCGGTCGATCTCTCCTGGCAGACACGCAATCACGCCGTCTTCGCCGGCGGGATCTAGGCTTTTCCATTCAGGAAAGGAAACGGCGGGCCCGAAACCCGCCGTTTCCTTTCCATCCCACGCCGGGGCAAACCGGTTCCGCTCCGGCTGAAGCCGGCGCCACGGCTCACCGGGTCAGGCAGTTCAGGATTTCGCCGATGTAGAGCCGGTGAAAGTCCCGGTCGGGGTAGTTGCCCAGGATGGACGGATCCAGGAACCGGGACGGGTCGAGGTCCTGGCTGTGCAGTTTCCGGCACTCCAGCACCAAGCGCGCCTGGGTGAAGCCCGTCCCGTTCTCCGGCGTCGGGAAGGGGGTCAGCCCCGCGTCGCGGATCTTGTCGGTGTCCCGCCCCGACCGGCTGCCGCAGAGCTGCAGGGCGCCGCGGTGCTCCTCGTCGAAGAAGGAAAGGGTGTAGACCGGGTGCTTCTCCATGAACCGGTAGGTCCACCGGACCGGCCGGACGAAGACGAACGAGACGTTCCGGTGCCACAGGACCCCCAGGCCGCCCCAGGACGCCGTCATGGTGTTGCAGTCCTCCACGGGCCCGGCCGTGATGAGCATCCAATCCCTGCCGATCCGGGAAAAGACGTTCATCTGGAGGTCTTCCGGCCTTAGCTCTTCAAATGCGATCGTCATGGCCTTCTCCTGAGTCGCGGAGGAGAGGGCCGGTTCTCATCCCCCGGGAAAACGGGGGATGTCGGTCCGCTCCAGGTGTCAAGGTACCGGATTTCCGACACGCCGGGTAGATTATTTTCGTTCCCACCCCAAAAAAAGTTCGGAAATCTCCCGGCGAAAACGTTGATATGGGTAAAAGGCCGAAGGAGGTGGGACGATGCTGACGACCTTTCGCAAAGACCTGATTCACCTGGTTCTGACGGTCCGCTCGGGGTCCCGGATCCCCCCGGGAGAAATCCGCTCGCAGCTGGCCGCCGTCGTGGCCGAGGGCATCCGGACCTGCAACGGTTGCGCGGTCGCCGTGGCGTCCCTGGACGACCACCTTCACGCCCTGCTCACCCTCCACGGGGAGTGCGGGCCCGACGACGTGGCGGCGTGCATGAAGCGTGTCGCCGCCGACTGGCTGCGGCCACGGATGGCCCGGGGTGCAGCCTTCGAGTGGAACGACGGGTACGCGCTCTTCGCCGTGGACCGGGCCTTCAAGCTGGACGTCCGGGATTTCATCCTGGATCAGGCCCGGTTCCACCGCGGCATCGACTTCCGCGAGGAACTGGTCCGGATGCGGGAGTCCCCCTGGCGGGCGAACCTGCCGGCAAACTGGAGTTGAGTCAGTCGTTGGAGATGTCGAGGATCGCCAGGAAGGCGTCCTGGGGAATTTCCACCTTGCCGACGCGCTTCATGCGCTTCTTGCCTTCCTTCTGCTTCTCCAGGAGCTTGCGCTTGCGGGTGATGTCGCCGCCGTAGCACTTGGCGATGACGTTCTTCCGGAGCGGTTTGACGGTGGCGCGGGCGATGATGCGGTTCCCCACGGCGGCCTGGATGGCCACCTCGAAGAGCTGGCGGGGGATGACCTCCTTCATGCGGGAGACCAGCGTCTGGCCGCGCCGGTAGGCGAAGTCCCGGTGAACGATGACGGAGAGGGCGTCCACGGGTTCGCCGTTCACCAGGATGTCCAGGAGCACCAGGTCGGATTCCCGGTAACCCAGGAAGTGGTAGTCCATGGAGGCGTAGCCGCGGCTGACGGACTTGAGGCGGTCGTAGAAGTCCACCACGATCTCGTTGAGGGGGACCTCGTAGGTGAGCATGACCCGCTTCTCACCGACGTACTCGAACTTCCGCTGGACCCCCCGCTTCTCCTCCAGGAGGCTCAGGATCGGCCCGAGGTAATCGTCCATGGTCATGACCACCAGGGTGTAGACCGGCTCCTCGATGGCGGCGATGTTGGAGAAGGGCGGCAGGTGGGCCGGGTTCTCGACGTAGAGTTCGTCGCCGTCCGTCCGGATCACGTGGTAGCGGACGCTGGGGGCCGTGGAGATCAGGTCCAGGTTGAACTCGCGCTCCAGCCGGCTCTGGACGATCTCCATGTGGAGCAAGCCCAGGAAGCCGCACCGGAAGCCGAAGCCCAGGGCCGCCGACGTCTCCTTCTCGAAGCGGAAGGCGCTGTCGTTGAGCTGGAGCTTCTTCATGGCGTCGGAGAAGTCCTCGTACTGCTCCGAGGTGACGGGGTACATGCCGCAGAAGACCACGGGCTTGAGCTCCTGGAAGCCGGGCAGGGGCTCGTCGGCGGGGCGGGCCGCCTCGGTCAGGGTGTCGCCCACCTTGGCGTCGTCGAGGTTCTTCACGCCGGCCATGATGAAGCCCACCTCGCCGGCGCTCAGGGAATCCACCATCTGGTACTTGGGGGTGATGATCCCCGTCTGCTCCACCTCGTAATCACGCCCCGTGCTCATGAAGCGGATCTTCATCCCCTTCGCGATCCGGCCGTCCACCACGCGGGTCAGCATCACCACGCCCCGGTAGACGTCGTACCAGGAGTCGAAGATGAGGGCCTTGAGCGCCCCGTCGGGGTCGCCCTTCGGCGGCGGGACCCGGGCGATGACGGCCTCCAGGATCTCCCGGACGCCCCGGCCCTCCTTGGCGCTGGCGGGGAGGATCTCCTGCCGGGAGAGGCCGATGATCTGCTCGATCTGCAGGCCCGCCCGCTCGGCGTCGGCCCCGGGCAGGTCGATCTTGTTGAGGACGGGGACCAGTTCCAGGTCGTTCTCCAGGGCCAGGTAGGTGTTGGCCAGGGTCTGGGCCTCCACGCCCTGGGAGGCGTCCACCACCAGAATGGCGCCCTCGCAGGCGGCCAGGCTCCGGGAAACCTCGTAGGTGAAGTCCACGTGGCCGGGGGTGTCGATGAGGTTGAACTGGTAGGTGCGCCCGTCCGCCGCCCGGTAGGCGAGCCGGACGGCGTGGGCCTTGATGGTGATGCCCCGCTCGCGCTCCAGGTCCATGTCGTCGAGGACCTGGGCCGCCATCTCGCGCTCGGTGAGGGCCCCGGTGATCTCCAGGATCCGGTCTGCCAAGGTGGATTTGCCGTGGTCGATGTGGGCGATGATGGAGAAGTTGCGTATATGATCCAGTCGGTTATCCATTGCAGGCTCCCTCGGGCCGACGACCTTCACCGAAAGAGTTCGCGGGGCCCCTCGACCGGGCGAGAAACCGCCGGCCGGCCGCGCATGATACCAGAATCGCCCCGTGAAACAAAGCCGTTTTTCCGGATCCCGTCAGCACGGGGCGGCAGGCGCCCAGCCCGGTCAAAAAAGAGCCGGGTTCGGGAACCCTCGCCAGGTCTCACGCAAAGACGCAAAGGCACAAAGCCTCGCAAAGCGTTTCGAGAGGGCTTCACGGCCTCTTTGCGAGGCTTGGCGGCTTGGCGCCTTTGCGTGAGGCTGAGCCGGACGATATCCGCCTCACCTTGTCGTGAAGGTGAACTTGTACGGTTCCGCCGGGGTCCCGCTGCGGTCCTTGAAGTTGGCGTGATTGGCCATGTTGATCCAGATCACGTATTCTTTCCGGGGCTCGAGCCTGACCGGCAGGATGCACTTGGTGCCGTTCTCCTCGTACCGCGGGCCGGCGGTCTGGTCCGGGAACTGGGACCGTTTCTCGTAGCACCAGGACCAACTGTTGTCCATCATGGGCCGGTCGAATTTCACCCAGATTTCGGGGGTGGACGGATCGACGTCCGGGGCGCCGTTGGCGGGGAAGGTCGCGATCACCCTGGGGGGGGCACTGCTCCCGGCTCCGCACACCAAGAGGACGAACAGCAGGGTGACGGCCACGAACACGATTTTACCTGGTGCCATCTCGAATCCTCCTCATCTGTCATAAATACAAAGATTTTTCTATTCTTTTCGGGTTGCGACCCCTCCGTGTCCCTTTGTCTCAGCGAGAGATCCTTCCGGAATTTCTCTCGCCAAGGCACGGAGGCACGGGGAAGAAGCGCTTCCAATGACCGTGAACAGGCCAAAAGCCATCTCCGTGGTTGAATCGACCTTTTCCGAGGTCGCCGACATTCGCCGGAATCCCTTTTCCAGCCCCAGGAGTCAACATGGGGCAAAAGTAGGCTAAAACCGTCGGAAAAACAAGAGAATTCAGCCTGTCGACCGGGTACCGCACCCGGCATGGAGATTTCCCTTGTTTTTTCCCCTTATCCCCGCTATCTCTAACGGGACGGTTCAGGGGCGGGGATCGTCCCGGAGAGATTCCCCATCGGCCGTACTATCCATCGGAGGCAGGGATGCATCGAGGGCTCCTGATCGCTTTCGGGGTCGCCCTGGCGGGGGTCGCCGCCTGGCTCATCGTCTCGGGGCTGGGTGAGGGCGGGGCCTACTACTTCCACGTGAGCGAGGTCGTGGCGGGGAAATACCCCCGAGACCTCGCTGCCATCCGCGTGAGCGGGACGGTCCCTCCGGGGACCGCGTCCTTCGACCCCGCGTCCGGCGACTTCCGGTTCCGCCTGCGCGACCACCGTCAGCCCGTCGAGGTCACCGTGGTCCACCGGGGGATGCGCCCCGAGAATTTCCGCGAGGGAAAGCCCCTTGTCGCCGAGGGTCGCTACGACCCCGCCACCCGGGTCTTCACCTCAACCGCCCTCATCCTCAAGTGCCCGTCGAAGTACGAGAAACAATAGATCGCCACGCGCAGGAACACGCGACGGTCGGTTCTCCTGGCCTCACGCGAAGACGCAGGGCGCAAAGCCTCGCCAGGAGAAACCAGGAAGTCCTAACCGTAGTTCTTTGCGAGGCTTGGCGGCTTCGCGCCTTGGCGTGAGGCCGCTTTCCGCAATATCGGTCCGGAATGGACTCATGGCTGCAGAGGGATCCCGTAGGCGGCCCACTTTTCCGTGACCCGCCGGCGGACGTCGGGGCTCATGGCCACCGGCTCGGGCCAAGGGCGGGTGAAGCCTTCCGACGGCCCTTTCCGGGTGGCGTCGATCCCCATCTTCGAGCCGAAGTCCGGGAAGCGTGCGGCGTGGTCCAGGCTGTCCACGGGGCCGAGGACAAACTCCACGTCCCGCTGGGGGTCGATGTGGTTCAGCACGGTCCAGACGGTCGCCGAGAGGTCCTGGACGTCCACGTCGTGGTCCACCACCACGATGCACTTGGTGAACATGGCCTGCCCGAGTCCCCATATCGCGTGCATGACCTTGCGGGCATGCCCGGGGTACGCCTTCCGGATACTCACCAGCATCAGGTTGTGGAAGACCCCCTCGAAGGGGAGGCGGATGTCCCGGATCTCGGGAAGTTGTTTGCGCATCAGGGGCAGAAAGATGCGCTCGATGGCCTTTCCCATCCAGCAGTCCTCCATGGGGGGGCGCCCCACCACCGTCGCGTGGTACACGGGGTCCCGCCGGCGGGTCACGCACTGAACGTGGAACACGGGATACTCGCCCTCGAGGGAATAAAAGCCGGTATGGTCGCCGAAAGGGCCCTCCGTCCGGGTCTCCCCGCACACCACGTACCCCTCCAGGACGATCTCCGCGGAGGCAGGGACCTCCAGGTCGAGGGTCCGGCAGCGGACCCTCTCCACGGGGGCGCCCCGGAGGAATCCGGCCGCGACCATCTCGTCGAGGCCGTCCGGAAGCGGCAGGGTGGCGGCGAAGGTGACCGCCGGGTCCGCGCCGATGGCCACCGCCACGGGCATCCGGTCCCCCGGCCTCCCCTGTTCGCGGTAGTGGGCGGCGCCGTGCTTGTGGGTCTGCCAGTGCATCCCTGTCGTCCGGCCGTCGTAAACCTGCATGCGATACATGCCGCAGTTGGGCTTCCCGTTCGCGGGGTCCCGGGTGAAAACCAGCGGCAGGGTGATGAAGCGGCCCCCGTCCCCCGGCCAGCATTTGAGGATGGGGAATTCGTCCAGCGAAAACCCGCTTTCAAGGACCACCTCCTGGCACGCACCCTTCCGGACGGTCCGGGGGAAAATGCGGGAGAGGTCCGCCAGGCGGGGGAGCATCCGGACCTTGTCCAGGAGCGACTTGGGCGGGTCGGTGTCCAGGACGGCCTCCAGCTTCCCGGCAACCTCCTCGAGGGCATCGACCCCCAGTGCCAGGCACATTCGCCGCTCCGACCCGAAAGCGTTGATCAGGAGAGGGCATGCCGATCCCTCGACCGTTTCGAACAGCAGCGCCGGGCCTCCGGCCTTGACGACCCGTTCGGTGATCTCGGTGATCTCCAGCTCGGGGCTGACGGGGGTTTTCACTCTCACCAGTTCACCGTGTTTTTCCAGGCGTCGGATGAAGTCGCGCAGATCGTCAAGCGGCATCGGGCCTCCGGGTCGTAGGGCGTCGGGTGGTCGGACCACCCGCCAGCCCATTGTACACGGGAAAGCCTCGGGCCGAAACCGGTTGTCCCCTGTTTTGGGCTGATCCTCCAGGACCGGCCTTGCCTCCGGACCCCACGGGGGCTGCCTGCCGGAGCCCGGAGCCGATCTTTTCACCCGGGGAACGGGCTTCTGCCGATCCTGGCCGTGGTGCTTCACAGCACTTGACGTGTGAAGAAGCTGCGTTAGAATAAGAGTGGAATACCCGCCGGTTAAACGCGGGAAGGGCCCGGGGCCGACACCGGAACGGAGGTGGACGATGGGTGACCGCAGAGGCGAGCGGCTGGGCTGGATATGGGGATGGATTGGTGCCTTTCTGTGGGTCGCGGCCTTGGGCGGGGTCCTTCTTGCGCAAGGGAGAACCGTTCCGGGCCTCGTGATGATCGCCGGCTTCACGGTCTCCGCCCTTCTCGTGCGGACCCTTGCCCCCTGGCGGCACCCGGACACCCCCATGTGGAAGCTGATGCTTCCCCTGATCGGCCTTCTGACCGCATCCGCCGCGGGGTTGTTCGCCTTCCTGGGAGGGACGGAACGAATGGGCCGGAACTGGTGGTCCTGGGCATGGATCCTGGCGCTGATCCCCGGCCTGATCAGTGCGGGACGCCGCCGCTGGCGCGACGGGGAATGAACGCTCACCGGTCCGGTTTCACCCGCCCCCACCCGTGAGTTCAGCGAGACGAGCGCGCAGAGCCTCGATCTCACGTTGCTGTTGCTTCAGTTCCTCTTCCTTCACGGAGATCGCTCCCTCTTTTTCGGCGATCACTCCCTCCTTCTCGGCGATCACTCCCTCTTTTTCGGCGATCACTCCCTCCTTCTCGGCGATCACTCCCTCTTTTTCGGCGATCACCCCCTCCTTCTCGGCGATCACCCCTACTTTCTCGGCGATCACCTCGTTTTTCGCGGCGATCAGGTCCTCCTTCTCCGCCAGGGCTTTCTCGGCTGCCGCGATCAGGTCCGCCTTCTCCTTCAGGGATCTCTCGGCTGCCGCGATGCAGTCCTCCTTCCGTTCCAGAGCCCGTTGCCGAATCGCCACCTCTTCTTCCAGCCGGGCGATGGAGCGGTCCAGGTTGTCCAGTTCTTCCAGGATGTCGTCCTCCGCTTCCATGGTCTGTCGGACCTCCGGCTCGACGGCCGCGGCTTGCAGGCGCCGGAGAACCGCCCGGTACTTCGGGGGGATCGCCCCGGGGTCCACGTTCAGAAAGTGGTGATCGAGCCCGAGACGACTCTGGTCGAAAACGCTCAGCAGGGCCTCCAACTCGGTCCGCCGCTGTTCCTTCAGAGCGGGGATCTGGATGACGACGCTGTCGTGGGTCAGGCTTTCGATGAACTCGTCCCGCTCGAGGATTTCCTCCCCGGTGGCCGCATCGGTGTAAGTCCTCCGGATTCGCACCACCGGGGCCTTCACCCGTTCCAGCATGTGCCCCAGGAAGTAGATGCTCACGAGCGGCACCGCCTGCTTCCGTTCCCGGCTGCCCTCCCGGACGACGTGCACATTGTCATCGCTGCCGTACTGATCGCCCAGGTACTTGCGGAAACGCATGATGTCCGAGGGGAATTTTGCCTTTTGCACCTCGAGGATCACCTGTTTGAAACTCCCGTCCGACGTGCGGATCCGGGCGGAGAAATCCAGGCGGTAGACCGTCAGGCCGCGCTTCTCGAGGAAAAAACTCCGCTCCTGGGGCCGAAACTCCAGGCTCTCGATCTGTTCCCCGAGGATGGCCGACAGGAAAAGCCTGGCCACCCGGTTGTCGTCCATCAGGTACTTGAACACCACGTCGTAGATCGGGTTGGCAATGATCATGGCCCCTCCGTCACCTTCTTTGTTTCAAATTAACCCGGATTCACAGAGTTGTCAAGATCATGCATCCGCCTCCCCGTCCCGGGCCGGTTTCTCCCCGGGGGGCGTCCGGGCGTGGACCTTCGGACTTGCGGATGCGCCCCGGTCGTACTAGAATCACGTAAAACCGATGACCGGGAGGCTCGCCCTTGAAGATCATCAAGAACATCCTCTTTCCCACCCAGTTCACGCGCTATTCCATCGACATCCTGGAATACGCCATCCTGTTCGCCCGATCCCTCCATGCCCGCCTTCACCTCCTCCACGTGATCACGCGGGACGAGGCGCCCAACTTCGAGGCCCTCAACGAGTTCTTCCTCGCCATCAGCGAGAACACCGAGAACATCGTCACCCGTACGGCCCTCAACCAGGTCGATCTCATCAAGGTTCACCTCAAGGACGTCGACATCTGGAGAGGGGTGGTCCGCTATGCCCACGAGGCGGAAATCGACCTTGTCATGATGGCCGCCCGCTCCCCCGAGACCAGCGAGGACAAATCCCTGAGCCACACGGCCCTGAGTGTGCTCGAGCACGCCCCGTGCCCCGTCATGGTCATCCGCCTCCCGGAAGAGCGGCGACATCACCAGAGCCGTTTCGAGCTGTCACTCCAGGAGATGAAGCGGGAACTCGCTTCCAGGCAGAAATGAAGGGTTGGGAAACACCGCCGTCCTGCCGACAACCCCTTGCGATGCAGGAACCGAACGTCGGCAGGAATCCGGCGCTCGCGTTGGTGGCGATTTCATCCGAAATAAGCCCCCGGGGTCAGGCGCCGGCTTTTCGCTTGGGGTCGAGGACGCTCCGGAGCGTGTCCCGGAGGGTGGGGACCTGGTAGGGCTTCTGGATGAAGGGGACGCCTTCGATCCCCTCGACCCGGATCCGCACTTCCCGTTCGGAGTAGCCGCTGGACAGGACGATGGCCAGGTCAGGCCGGAGCCTCCGGATTTCCCGGAAGGCCTCGTCGCCGCTCACGTGCGGCATCGTCAGGTCGAGGACCACCACCTGGAGAGCGTTCCCCAGCGTCGTCACCTTTTCGACCGCTTCCCGCCCGTCCCCCGCCGTTTCCACGTTGAACCCCAGGTGTTCGAGCATCCGTTTGCCCACGGTGCGGACGGTCTCCTCGTCGTCCACCAGCAGGACCAGGCCATTTCCCCACCAGGACGTCTCGATGACGGCGAGGAGGTCGTCCTTGACCTGGGGAATCTCCTCGGAAGCCGGCAGGTAGATCTTCACCCTGGTCCCGTGCCCGGGTTCGGACGTGACGTTGATGGCCCCGGAGTGGCTCCGGACGATCCCGAGCACGGCGGACATCCCCAACCCCCGCCCCATGAACTTGGTGGAGAAGAAGGGCTCGAAAAGCCTCTGGAGCGTGGCCTCATCCATGCCGATCCCGGTGTCGGAGACCTCCAGGAAAACGTACAACCCCTCGGGGAGGTCGTCATCGAGCCAGGTCTTCTTGAGGTACTCGGTGTCGCATTCCACCACGCCCGTCGAGATGGAGATGACGCCACTCGGCTCCGCAACGGCCTCCGACGCGTTCATGACCAGGTTCATGACGAGCTGGCGGAGCTGGGTGGCGTCCGCCGTGACGCACGGGATCGCCCGGGGGAGGTTCAGGCGGAGCACCGCGTTGCGGGAGATCGAGATCTCGATCATGTGGGTCATCTCCCCGATCAGGTCGGAGAGGTTGACCTGTTCCAGCACGAAGCGCCCCTTGCCGGAGTAGGCGAGCATCTGGCGGCAGAGCTCGGCCGCGCGGCGGGCGGCGTTCTCGATCTCCTTGATGTTGTCGATGGCCCGGGTACCCTGGGGAAGTGAATAGAGCGCGAGGTCGGCGTTGCCGAGGATCCCCATTAGGAGGTTATTGAAATCGTGGGCGATCCCTCCCGCCAGGACGCCCAGGCTTTCGAGTTTCTGCGCCTGCTGCATCTGGGCCTCCAGGCGCTTGCGCTCCTCCTCGCTCTCCTTCCGCTCCGTGATGTTACGGGCGGAGATCAGCAGGTAGGGGCAGTCCCGGTGCCGAACCATCTTCGCGGCCACCTCCGCGTGGATGATGCGGCCTTCCTTGGTCTTCAGCCGGGTCTCGTAGACCAGGTGCGTCATGTCCACCAGGCCGGAGAGCCGATCCTTGAAGGAAATCGGGTTTTCGACCGCCTCGAGCTCCGAGATGTTGCGGCCCGTGAGATCGGACTGCTTGAAGCCCAGGGTACGGCACAGGCCGGCGTTGGCATAGACGATCAACCCCTCCAGGTTCACCAGGGAAATCATGTCGGTGGAGGCGTCCACCAGCATCGATTTGAGCCGGATCTCCTCCTCGGCGAGCTTTCGCTCGGTGATGTCCGTCAGCACCCCCACCAGGACCGGGTTGCCTTTGTCGTCGACCCCCGCGCGCCGTCGCATGACCATCCAACGGCGCATGTGGTGGTTGTCGAGGTAATCCACCTCGTCTTCCAGGGGGCGGTCCGAGGCGAACACGTCCTCCTCGCGGCTCCGGATCCGCCCCACGACCTCACGGGAGAGGGTGCCCGTGTCCTGGCGCCCCACCAGGCTGTCCTTGTTGTCCTTGCGCCAGCCCGTGATCTCGCACATGGCCTCGTTCAGCAGAACCCAGCAGTGGTTCCGGTCCATGGCGAAGACGGGGTTGGGGATGGTGTTGATGATGCTCTGCACGAAAAGCAGGCGGCCACGGGTGGCCAGTTCGGCCGTCTCCTTCTCCAGCACGGCCTGCTGCAGGCATTTGCGCTTCCAAGACGTCCGGATGTCCACCAGGACGAGGACGAGGAGCAGGACCACCAGGCCCTCCGAGGCCAACACCATTTCCCAGGGGAAGACGTCCGGGCGGAGCATGGCCAGGGACCAGCCGGGAATGTCCATGGGTTGGAGGAAGACCCGCCATGAGGCGCTTTCGAACCGTACGATCTGGTCCTGGCGAAGGGAGAATGGGAGGGGAGGGAACTGGGCTTCCAGGGGATATCCCCGTTCACGGCGGAACCGGTCCTCGTCGGCGGGGGTGACCGGGGTCATGGTGCCGTACCGGGTCTCCGGGCGATTGGTGAGAACCACGACCCCTTCGGGGGAGATCACGAAGGCCGGGTCGATCTCCGAGTCCAGCAGAGTCTGGACCTCCCGCAGGCTGATGCGCACCCCAAGGATGCTCCCTGGGCTGCCGTCGGGCAAGGGGACCGGGGCGCTGAGCAGCAGGCTCAGCGAACCCGGTTCGGGACCGGCGGAAACCGAGGCCGTGGGCTTGTTCCGGACCCACGCCAGGAATTCGGGCGAGAACTGGGCGCTGCTCTCGCTCAGGGAGACGCTCTCCGGGTCGACGTCGGACGCGATGATGTTCCCCGAGCCGTTCCACAGGTAGACTTCCCGGGCTTGCAGGAGGAACCGCGCCGTTTCCAGCACTCCCCGGGCATCGGCCGAGTCCGCGGCCAGGCTCCCGTCGGCCAGGCCCCGGATCGTTCGGGAACCGGCCAGCGAACTGACCGCCCGGAGGTCGATGCCGAGACCCTGTTTCCGGATCCCGTCGGAAAGCGCATTGAGGGCGGTCCGGGCTTCACTGCCGGCCCGCCGCTGGTGAAAGGACTGGATCAGACCGTAAACCGCCATCCCGGCCAGAACGGCCGCAACCGTTGCCAGGAGAGCACTCAGCCTCGGTTTCCAGGTCCGGGTGTTTCCCATTGTCCTCCGGTCAGCCGTTCAGCCTCTTTTCAAGCTCCCGAAGCTCCGCTTCGAGTTCCGGGGGAAGCCTGTCGCCGAACTGGTCGAAATGTTCCCGGATCCCCGGGATTTCCCGCTTCCACTCCTCCACGTCGACGCTCAGGAGCAGCCGGAGCTGTTCGGGGTCCATGTCGAGGCCCGCGAGGTCCAGCCCCTTCGCGGGGGGGACGATGCCGATGGGGGTGCTCACCGCGTCCCCGGTCCCCGCAACCCGCTCCAGGACCCATTTCAGGACCCGGCTGTTCTCCCCGTAGCCCGGCCAGAGCCAACGACCTTCCGGGGTTTTTCGGAACCAGTTCACGTAAAAGATTTTCGGCAATTTGTCCGGGGAGGTGCGGGTCCCGATCCCGATCCAGTGCCGGAAGTAATCCGCCATGTTGTACCCGCAGAACGGCAGCATGGCAAAGGGGTCCCGGCGCAGGCGCCCGACGGAGCCGGCCGCCGCGGCCGTAGTTTCGCTGGACATGGTCGACCCGAGAAAAACCCCGTGGTTCCAGCTGAAGGATTCGTGAACCAGGGGTACCACGGACGTTCTGCGCCCGCCGAAGAGGATGGCGGAGATGGGCACGCCGTTGGGGTCGTCGAAGGCGGGGTCGATGACGGGGCACTGGACGGCAGGGGCCGTGAAGCGGGCGTTGGGATTGGCCGCGGGCGTCCCGGACTCGGGCGTCCAGGGGTTGTTTTTCCAGTCCGTCAGGCGGGGGGGGAGTTCGTCCGTCATCTGTTCCCACCACACGTCGCCGTCGGGCGTCAGGGCCGTGTTGGTGAAAATGGCGTTCCCGAGGATCGACAGCATGGCATTCTGGTTGGACTTGTAGGACGTTCCCGGGGCGACGCCGAAGAAACCGTACTCCGGGTTGATGGCGTAAAGCCGCCCGTCGGGGCCGAACTTCATCCAGGCGATGTCGTCGCCGACGCACTCCACCTTCCACCCGGGGATGGTGGGAATGAGCATGGCCAGGTTGGTCTTGCCGCAGGCGCTGGGGAACGCCGCCGCCACGAACTTCTTCTCACCTCCGGGAGGCGTGATCCCGAGGATGAGCATGTGTTCGGCGAGCCACCCCTGCTCCCGGGCCATGACCGAGGCGATCCGGAGAGCGAAGCACTTCTTCCCGAGGAGCGCATTCCCACCGTAACCCGAACCGTAGGACCAGATCATCTTGTCTTCGGGGAAATGCACGATGTACTTGTTCTGCGGGTCGCAGGGCCAGAACGTGTCCGCCTCGCCCGGGGACAGCGGTTTGCCCACCGAGTGGAGGCAGGGGACGAACTCCCCGTCGGGCCCCAGGACATCCAGCACCTTCTTCCCCATCCGGGTCATGATCTTCATGTTGCAGACCACGTATTCCGAGTCGGTGATCTCCACCCCGATGTGGGCGATCCGCGACCCCAGCGGGCCCATGCTGAAGGGAATCACGTAGAGGGTACGGCCGCGCATGCAACCCCGGTAGTGCCCCCGCAGGGTGGCCTTCATCTCCTCCGGGTCCCTCCAGTTGTTGGTGGGGCCCGCGTCCTCCCGCAGGCGGGAACAGATGAAGGTGCGGTCCTCGACCCGGGCCACGTCGCCCACGTCCGACCGGGCGTAGTAGCTGTTGGGCCGCTTCTCCGGGTCAAGCTTCAGGAAAGTGCCCCGCTTCTCGGCCTTTCCAGCGATCTGCACATATTCCTCTTCCGAACCGTCACACCAGTGGACGGCCGAGGGCTGACAGAGCTCCTCGATCTCCTTCACCCAGGCCAAAAGTCTGGCGTTGGTGGTCATTCCCGACGGATCCATGAGCGCGCCTCCTAACCGACTGATTATCAAGAACCTTAAAGTTGATATTATATCTTAACTCCCCGAGGGTGTCAACAGTTCTCCCGGAAAAATATTGCCCGTAAAAACATCAGGGTATAAGATATCCAACGGAACTGTTCCCGGCCCGCCCCCCGTCGCCGCGGGAGGAAACCCGGTCGCCGGCGGAGGTGAGATTGATCGCCGTCACCCGAGTCGTCCGTTTCTCCGCCGCTTCACGCCTCTACCGGGAGGACTGGACCGAGGAACGCAACCGGGAGGCGTTCGGGATTGCCGCCCGACCCTACCCGACGGCCCGGGAGTATCGCCTCGAGGTCACCCTGCGGGGAGACCCCGACCCCGTCACCGGGATGGTGATCAACCTCCGGGACGTGAATACGGTCGTCCGGCAGCGGGTTGTGGACCACCTGGAAAACCGCTACCTCAACCAGGACATCCCGCGTTTCGCGCATGCCCTCCCCACCCCCGAGGCCCTGGTCCTGTACATCGTCGATCGGCTCGAGGGCGCCTTTCCCGGGGCCCGCCTCCACCGGGTCCGCCTGTGGGAAACCGAAGACGACGCCGTGGAATGGGAGGAGGGGCCCATATGCTCTCCGTGACACGCTGCTACGCATTTTCGGCCGCTCACCGCCTCTTTGTCCGGGGGTGGGACGACGGCCGCAACGACCAGGCTTTCGGAAAGTGCGCTCGTCCGGAGGGCCATGGCCACAACTACCGTCTCGAGGTCACCGTGTGCGGAACGCCGGACCCGGAAACCGGGTTGGTCGCGGACCGCACGGGACTGGACCGCGTCGTGCGGGCCGAGGTCCTGGATCGCCTGGACCACCGGGATCTCCTCCCGGTCCTCCGGGCCGCCGGGTACGCCACGGCCACCTCGGAAAACGTCTGCCGCTGGATCCTGGACCGCCTGAGCACGGCGGCCCCCGGCCTGCCGATCCGGAAGGTCGGGCTCCGCGAGACGGAGAGGAACCGTTTCGAGATCGTCCGGCCCTGCGCTGAACCCCCACGCCGCGGGGAAGGGCCGGCGTCCCCCCCGAAGAGGTGAAACCATGAACGAACGGCGCTTTATCGTCCCCCCGGGGAAACGCTTCCGGTTCGAGGACCACGACCCGGCCTTCACCGGCCGTTTTCGCGAGAAGGGCGAAGCGGAGGACAAACTCCGGAAGGACATCGCCACGCTCTCCCGGTTGCAGGACGTTCTCTATGCCCAGAACCGGTACGCCGTCCTCCTCATCTTCCAGGCCATGGACGCCGCCGGGAAGGACGGGACCGTCAAGCACGTGATGTCCGGGGTGAATCCCCAGGGCTGCCAGGTTTACAGTTTCAAGGCGCCCTCCGCCGAGGAACTGGACCACGATTTCCTCTGGCGGTGCCACAAGGCACTCCCGGAGCGGGGGCGAATCGGCATCTTCAACCGGTCTTATTACGAGGAGGTCCTGGTGGTCCGCGTCCACCCCCGGATCCTCAAATCCCAGAACCTTCCGCCGCGCCCTTCGGGCGACGCCCTCTGGAAACGCCGGTTCGAGGACATCAACCACTTCGAGCGCTACCTCGTCAACAACGGCGTGATCATCCTGAAGTTCTTTCTCCACCTCTCGAAGGCCGAACAGAAACGGCGTTTCCTCGAGCGGATCGACACGCCGGAGAAGAACTGGAAGTTCTCGGGCTCCGACGTCGCGGAGCGGGCTCACTGGAAAGACTACATGGCGGCCTACGGGGACGTCTTCACCCGCACCAGCACGCCGTGGGCCCCCTGGCACGTCATCCCGGCGGACAACAAGTGGTTCACCCGGCTGACCGTGGCTGACATCATCGTCCGGAACCTGAAAAAGCTCGACCTGCACTACCCTCGACCCACCGACGAGCACCGGGCGTCCCTGCTCGAAGCCCGGCAGCTCCTGGAGCGGGAACCGGAGCCGGGAAACGGGCCCTGAGCCCACCCCGGCCCGGAGATGGAGAGGCCCGATGAACATCCCCGCACCGCCCCCCAGGCCCTGCTCACGTTCCATCCTCAGCCGGATCATCCGGCTTCCGATCTGGGTTTTCTCCATCTTCACCGCCCTCTCCGTCCTCCTGCTGGCGGTGTTCCTCCACCCTGCCTTCATCAACATGGAAAAGGAGTTCGGGGACCAGCTCATCCAGCAGATCTACACCTCCATCGACTACGTCCTCAAGAGCTGCCAGGTCATCGCCGCCGACTGGTCGGCCTGGGATGACCTGTACGAGGCCTCGGTGAACTGGACGGGCGATTTCGAGCGGGTGGCTTTCCCGAACACCGCCTTCACCCAATCGGACCTCGACCTGATCATCGTCGTCGACTCCCGGGGCGAGGTCCTCTACTCCCGCTACCGTCGGGACGAGAAGGGGAAGGACGTCATCGGGCCCTACACCCCCGACGACACCATCCAGGCCATCCTGAAGCGCCGGGAAACCTTGACCCGGTCGGGTTTCGTCCACCTTTCCGACGGCCCGTTCTTCCTGTGCTTAAACCCCATCCTCCGGAGCGACCTGACCGGCCCGCCGCGGGGGAACCTCCTCGTGGGGCGCCGGATCGGGCCCAGGCTGTTCCGGGCGGTTTACGACATCCTCCGCCGCGAAGTCCACATCGCCCCGGAGGAAACCCCGGCCGCCGCGGAAGCGAACCCCGCCCCCCGGACCGAGATCCTCTCCGACCGGATGGTCCTGACCTACCCCCTCCGGGACCTCCGGGGCAAACCGGTCGTCTTCCTCCGCACCGAGGTCGGGCGGACCCTGTTCTTCGTCATCTTCAACTCGACGCTCGCCTACATCGTCGCCCTGGTCGTCTCGTTCTCCCTGGTCCTGTTCCTCCTGGTCTGGACCTTCGAGCGCCGCGTACTCCGAAGGATCCGCAGACTCTCCAGCCTGATCGACGAGAACGCCTCCCGGGGGTCGAACCTGACGGAGTGCGGGGAGGACGAGAACGACGAGATCACCCTCCTGCAGCGGAACTACAACCACATGATCCGGCGGATTCGCACCGAGGAGAGCCGACGGGAGGACATCGAGAAGCGGATGATCCTCATGGCCAAGATGGCCACCGCCGGCAAGGTCACCGCCGGCATCCTCCACGAGATCAACAACCCCATCCGGGTGATCAAGAACTGTCTCTGGGCCCTGGAGAACGACCCCGATTCGGCCCCGAAGTACATCGACCTTCTCAACAGCGAGATCCGGCACCTCGGCAACATCACCGACCGCCTGACCCACCTCTCCCGGGTCGACGAGAGCGACACCACCGAGTACCTGCTCAACGACGTCATCGACGACACCCTCCTCTCCATCGAGGCGGCGTTTCTCCAGGACTCCGACTGCCGGATCCACGTGGTCGGCAACGAGGTCCCGGTCCCCATGCTGGGGAACCCGTCCCGGATCAAGCAGGTTTTCTTCAACGTGATCAAGAACGCCTGTGAGGCCATGGGGTTCCGGGGTGTCGTGACCATCGAGATCCAGCCCGGCGACGACCAGGTGACCGTCCGCGTCATGGACGAGGGCCTGGGCATCGAAACCACGAAGCTCGACACCATCTTCTACCCGTTCTCCAGCGACAAGGAGCGGGGGATGGGGCTGGGCCTCTCCATATCCTACACCATCGTCAACAGCTACGGCGGCCGGATCTACGTGGACCCCGAGTACAAACCCGGGGCCTGCTTTGTCATCGTGCTGCCGACCCGCGACAAGGGGGAATCCACATGACCCTGAGAGACAAACCGGCCATTCTCGTCGTGGACGACGACCCCGCGATCCTGCACAGCTACATGTTCATGCTCTCGGTGGCCGGCTTCACCCCGGTCACGGCCGTGAACGGGGACGAGGCCCGCAGCCGGATGATGGAGCACACGCCGCCGGTGGCCCTGGTCGATCTCAAAATCAAGAATGAAAACGGGATCGAAGTGGCATCGGTCCTCAAGGAGATGGACCCCTTCCTCGAGGTGATCATCATCACCGGCTATCCATCCCACGAAACCGCGGTCCGCGCCATGAAGATCGGGGCCTTCGACTACCTGGCCAAGACTTCGGAGACCGAAACCATCCTGGAGACCCTCCGGGAGGCCTTGGCCCAGCGGGAGCTGAAGCTGTTCCAGAGCGGGGTGTCGGGGTATCGCGAGGGGTCGATCCGCCTGATCGTGGTCTGCCACAACACCCTCACCCGGCACGGGATCCTCCAGTTCCTCTCCCGCAGCGAGCACTTCCAGCTCGTCAACTTCTTCCCCAGCCTTCCCGTCCTCCTCCACACGCCGGAGATCAACCGGGAGGGTCTCCTGCTCGTCTGCGCCCAGTGCTCGTTCCGGGACGAGGAGGAGGCGATCGGGAGCGTCGCCACGATCCGGAAGGACCTGCCCAGCCTCCGGGTCGTCCTCTTCAACGTCGATTACCCGGAGGAGACCCGCACCGAGCTCATCAAGCGCGGGACAGCCGGGTTCCTCGAGACGAACCTCCCGGACGGCGAGATGGAGAAAGCCCTCCTGGACATCCACCGCGGCGAGATCCGGGTCGAGCCCAACGTGCTGTCCCGGGCCATCGCCGAGCTGGCTGACTTCTACGCCCGAAGCAACCTCTCCACCTCCCCGGCCCCGGAGGAAACGGAGGGGGTGTTGACCGCCCGGGAGAAGGAAATCCTTCGATGCCTCGCCCGGGGCATGAAGAACAAGGCCATCGGGGAGAAACTCTTCATCAGCGAGAAGACGGTCAAAACCCACGTGAACAACATCTTCCGGAAACTCGGGGCCGAAACCCGCCTCCAGGCCATCAACCTGGCCTACGAAAGGAAACTCCTCTTCTGACCCGCCCCCGGCCTGCACCTCTGCGCCTTCCGGTGGATGCCGGCCCACCCTCGGGCCGAGGAATATCCAACCTATTCTCCACCCTGGGTCGGATTGAATTCGTCAAAAACTATGACGATAATCACAACATCAAGATTTTTTGTGAGGTTGTACATGAAAAATTGGGGGAGATTGGTTCTGACTGTGGTGGTGATGGGGGTTGCGGTTTTCGCCGCTTTCGCCGAAAAGGGCGCGACAGATGTCCCGCGCGTGGCGGTATCCGCCGGCGAGGCCGCGCTGACGACCGCTTCGGATTACCTGACGGCCGAGGCCGGGAGACACGTGAACCTGTCCGGCCGCGAGAATTTCGTCCCGCGCTCGGTCAACGAGGACGGTTCGGGCTTCGCCCACGTCCGCTACGATTCACACGTCAACGGGGTCCGGGTGTACGGGGGCGAAGTCATCGTCCACGTGGACCAGAAACAGGGCAGGGCGGTCGGCCTGTCCAACTTCCACCCGGTGGTGAAGGCCACCGAGAGCATCCCGGTCGTCCAGGCCAACGAGGCCTCCCAGATCGCGTTGTGGAATCTCGACCTGCCGTTCCTGACCAGGGACCTCCCGCCGGCCGAACTGGTTTTCTACCCCTCCGGGAAGGACTTCCAGCTGGCCTGGCTGGTTGACGCCTTCATCGAGGACGACAGCCTTCCGGGCCCGGTGGCCCGGATGTTCGTCATCGACGCCTTCACGGGCAACATCGTCACCTCCTGGGACAACCTGCACACCGGCAAACCCAGCGGGGGCGGAACCAACCCCGGTTCCGGGACGGCGGCCACGGGTTCCGGGCGATCCCTCTACCTGGGCACCATCGCCATGAACACCGAGTTCTACGCTTCCGCCGCGACCTACGGCATGGTGGACAAGCACGCCGGCAACAGCTACACCATCAACATGAACAACGGCACCCGGAGCGGGACGCTCTTCACCGACACGGACAACGTCTGGGGCAACGGCTCCACGTCCGACAAGACTTCCGTCGGCGTCGACGCCCACCTGGGCATGACCTACACCTACGACTACTTCAAGAACGTCCACGGGCGCAACGGCCTCTGGAACAACGGCACCGGGGTCTACTCCCGCGTCCACTACTCCCGGTCCTACAACAACGCCTTCTGGTCCGACTCCTGCAGATGCATGACCTACGGCGACGGGGACGGGTACTACTTCACCCCCCTGGCCTGTATCGACGTGGCGGCCCACGAGATGAGCCACGGGCTCTGCGCCGCCACCGCGAAGCTGGCCTACAGCGGCGAGTCCGGCGGCCTGAACGAGTCCAACTCCGACATCTTCGGCTGCTGCGTGGAATTTTTCGCCAACAACCCGAGCGACCGCCCCGACTGGCTGATCGGCGAGACGATCTACCTGCGCGGCACGGCCCTGCGCTACATGGACCACCCGACGAAGGACGGCTACAGCATCGACCACTACTCCGACTACTACAGCGGCCTGGACGTCCACTACAGCTCCGGCCTGGCCAACAACGTCTTTTACCTCCTGGCCAACGGCGGGACCAACGACACCTCCAAGGTCAGCGTGAGCGGCATCGGCATCGCCAAGGCCGAGCGGATCTGGTACGTGGCCCTGACCGGCTACATGAGCTCCACCTGCACCTTCGCCCAGGCCCGCGCCGCCTGCGTCAACGCCGCCACCCAGCTCTACGGCGCCTCCAGCACCGAGGTCCAGCGCGTGAAGGACGCCTGGTACGCCTGCGGCGTCAACTGACGGATTCCGCCCGGCCGCCCGGCGGCCGGACTCGATTTCACCAACATGCCAACGAGGCGGCCTCCCGGCCGCCTTATCTTTTTTCGGGATCCTCCAGGTTCAGTTCCGGTCAGGAGGCGGAACAGCCAGGTCAGGAAGAGCACAGACAACCCGCTTGACAATTCCCGGGCCGGACCGGACAATGGCCCCTGGAAGCGGCTTCGAGGCCGGGAAAGGCCAGCGCGAGGGACCTCGGAAAATTACGATGAGCAAACTCCCACCGAACCGGGACGAGTACTGGATGGCGATGGCCCTGGCCGAGGCGAGGGCGGCGGAAGCGGAGGGAGAAGTCCCCGTGGGCGCCGTGATCATCCGGGGGGATGAACTTCTGGCCACGGGCCGGAATCGAACCATCGGCCGTCGCGACCCGACCGCCCACGCCGAGATGGAGGCCCTCCGGGCAGCGGCCCTCGCGGCGGGGAACCACCGGCTGGGGGGTTGCACCCTCTACGTCACGCTGGAACCGTGCGCGATGTGCGTCGGGGCCGTCGTGCAGGCGCGCGTGGACCGCCTGGTCCACGGCACCCGGGACGTCCGCTGGGGCTGTCTCGGCTCGAAGGTGGACCTCGGCGCCCCGGGCCTGTTCAACCACACCTTCGTGGTCACCGGCGGCGTGCGGGACGCGGAGTGCCGAGCCCTCCTGCAGGCCTTTTTCCGGAAGCGCCGGAAGCGGGTGGACGACGGCCCGCCGGGGGCCTCCTTCCCCTTCCCCGTCTACAGCCGGACTTTTCCGGGCAGCGGCCAACTCACCGCCCACGCGATCCTGCACCCCACGCGGCCGCGGTGGACCCTCGTGAACGACACCGGCTTCGCGACGGCGAAGCTCCTCTGCCGGGGGCTTGACGACGAGGCCGTGTCCGAGGCCCTGGCCGGGTCCTTCGAGGCAGAGCCCGCCGCCATCCTCCCCGACGTCCGGTCCTTCCGCGAGCAGTGGCACGCCGCAGGGATGGACGGGCCCGCCGGGTCGCCGTCGCCCCGCACCCCCGCCCTCGAATCCCTGCAGGTCCACGTCACGGAGCGATGCAACCTCCGATGCCCTCACTGCTACGCCGGCTGCCCTTCCGTCGCTTCCCCGAGGGACCTGCCCTTCACCACGCTCCGGCGTCTGCTGAGGGAAGCAGCCGGGCTCGGGTTCCGGGAGACGGTCCTGTCCGGGGGGGAGCCCCTCCTGCACCCCGAATTGAAGCGCATCCTCGCACACGCCGCCTCGCGCTCCGACGTCACCCTCCTCACGAACGGGACCCTGGTGGACGAAGGCTGGGCTTCCGCGCTGAAGCGGCACGTCAAGGTCATCCAGGTCAGCCTGGACGGTCCGGACGCGGAGGTCAACGACCGGATCCGGGGAGAGGGCGCCTTCGAGGCCGCCCTGCGAGGCCTCCGGTTCCTGCTCGACGCCGGGCTCGGCGAGCGGATAAGCCTGGCTTTCACCTTGATGGAGGGCAATCTCGACACGGCGGAAAGCATGGTGGAGCTGGCCTCGCGCCTGGGGGTGAAACGGGTGCGGTTCCTGCCGTTGCGGAGGATGGGGGAGGCGTCCCGGCCGGGGACCCGCGCCGGGGAAGCCCTCCCTGCGGAGCGGAAAACCGCCTTCTACGAGCGCATCATGGGCTACGGCCGGTCCCGTTCCCTACCCGTCGAACTGGAGTGCGGGCTGACCGGCTACGTGCTTTCCCCGGAAAGCGGCGCTCCCGACGAAACCTGGTGTCCCCTGGGCCGGCAGCTCTGGGCGTCGTTCGACGGGGACGTGTACCCGTGCAGCTTCCTGACCGGTCCGGAATACCGGCTGGGGAATTTCCACACCGATTCGCTGAAGGCCCTGCTGGCGTCCCCCCGGTTGGCAGCGACCTGCCGGACCCTGGCCGAGCGCGTCGACCGGAGCCCGGCCTGCCGGGAATGCCGCTGGAGGGGGCTCTGCCAGGGTGGCTGCCTGGGGATGGCCCTGCACGACCGCGGCTCCACGGCGGCGCCCGACGGCGATTGTGCCTACCGGATTTCCCTGTACGAGAAGACTTTCGACCGCCTCCTCGAGCGGTTCCTGGCGGAAACGTGACATGAAGCGTCACCGGCGATGGTTTCGAATCCTGGATGTCGATGCGGGCCTCGTCTCGGACCGGATGGAGGTCGTCCGGGCCGTCGAGGCCGAGTTCGGGCTTTTCGCCTCCCCCGGGCCCGCCGGCCGGGACCGCTTCGTCCTGGAGGCCCGCCTGTGGGGGGCTGACCCCTTCCTGGCCGTCGACGGGAGGGCTGTCTCCCTGCGCGGGGGCCCCTGCCCGATTTTCTGTGCCCAGCAGGCCTTCATGCAGGCCCTTTCCGAGAAGGTGAAACGCTTTCACCTGCTTCACGGGGCCGTCGTGAAGCGGGGCGCCGGCCTGGTGGTCCTGGCGGGCCCCCCGAACATCGGGAAAACCACCCTGGCCAGGGCGATCCTGGAACAGGGCGGGGCTTTTTTCTCCGACGACTTCTGCCCGCTGCACCGGGAGACCGGCAAGGTTCACCCCTTCCCGCGGGCCCTTCACGTGTCGGTCGCGACGGAAGGCGAGGGACGCCCGGCGGGGAAGGTGTCCGTCCCGCCCCGGCAGGTCTGCGCACGGGTGGGCGGGGCGCCGTCCCGCCCTTCGGCCATCGTGTGCCTTTCCCCGGGTGAAGTGGCACCCGGCGGGGCCGCCACTGTCAATGCCCCGGATCTCCCGGCCGGACGCCCGCCCGCCGGCGAGCAGGTCCTGGTCCTCATCGGAAAGCCAGGTGCGGCGACGCGCGTCGCGGAACTGGCCCGGATCCTGGAGGCAGACGCCCCCCGGGTCGTCGACCTGGGCGGAGAGAACCGGAAAGTCGCCTTCCGACCGGGACCGGCCTCCGTCTCCGCAACCCGGCGGTGGGTCCGGGACAACCGTGCCCTGTTCTGGAGCGTGATCCGGGAGCCCGACCCCAGCCCCGACTTCCGTGGGGAGCCCGTCCTCTCCCCCCTGACACTCACGGAAGCGGTCATGCTCCTCCTCCGGGAGATGAAACATCAAAGCGTGACGGAAACCCCGGAGGAGACGGGGAACCCTGACGCCCGGACACCCGGGCGCCTCTTCTTCGACCTGGTGAAGAACCTGGCCGGCGTGCCGTGCTGGCGACTTCGCGTCGGGCAGCTCGAGCGGTCCGCGCAACTGGTCCTGTCCCTCTTCCGACCGACGTGAACCCACGGAGCACCTGCTCCAGGAGGATAGCATGACAATCACCCGAACCTTTCTGCTGATCCTGGCCCTGGTTCCGTGCTGCCGGGGAGCCGTGCCGTCCCCCTCGCCCCTCCCGGCAGGCACGACTTTTCTCTCGTCCGGTCCCGATGGTCTGCAGCTCGAGATTCGGACACCCGCCCATCACGTCGTTTCCCCGGCTGACGGGGCGGGGTCGAGGCTGGTCGTCGACGGCTGGGGAAGGACGGGCGTTCCCGGTGAACCGGACCTGCCCGCCTGGACGACGTTCCTCCAGGTCCCTCCCGAAGGGGAGGTCCGGGTGAACGTCGAGTCGTTCGACCCCGAGGAGTTCCCCGGCTTCTCGCCCGTCATCACCCCCCGGCTCGAGGTCTCCGGGGACGGGGGACGCCCGGGCGCCCCGGAGGCCCGGCCGCTCCCGGAGCCCCCCCCGGGAACCTACCCCGCCTCGGGTTTCCTCCTGGGCCCCCGCGAGCACTTCCGCGGCACCTGTCTCGTGCGACTGACGGTCTTCCCTTTTCGCTGGGACTCCCGCACCCGGTCGCTCCTGAAAGCGGGCCGCACGGTGATCGACGTCCGGTTCGACCAAGCCCTGGGCGGCAACCGTGCGGGCCTCCCGCCCGACGCCCCGACCTCGGCGGGGGAAGCCCTCTTCGAGGGCATCAAGCGGGACCTCCTCCCGAACCGGACGCCGGACGCCGACATCCCCGTTTCCCCGGCGGAGCAGCCCCTGCCGGCCGCCCCGGGGCTCGAAACGGACGCGGTCCGGATGGACGTGCGCCGGGACGGCGTGGTCCGCGTCACCTACGACGCCCTGGCCGCCGCAGGGGCCCCACTGGGCGAGATCGACCCCGCGACCCTGAGCCTGTCGTGCGGGGGGTTGCCCGTGGCATTCCAGACCTCCGGCGAGGGGGGGGGCTTCGGCCCCGGCGACGCGCTCCTGTTCGGCGGTCGGGCGCTGGACACCATCTACACCGACACGAACGTCTATTGGCTGACCTGGGGCGGGACGCCCGGCCCCCGCCTGGAAACGCGGGACGGTGCACCCGACGGCAGCGAGCCCCTGGTGGACCAGTTCTACCGTTCCATCCGGTTCGAGCAGAACAACCTGTACTGGAGCATCGCACCCGGGGCGCCTGAATCCGATTACTGGCTCTGGCAGAAGCTGACGGCGCCGGTCACGGCGAGCTACACCCTCCAGGTCCCCTCTCCCGTCACCAACCAGGGCGGGATCGCCCAGGTTTACGTCAACCTGCTGGGGCGCTCCGACACGTCCCCCCACCCCAACCACCACACCGTGGTCACCTTCAACACCTCGTCCTCCACCGAGATCTTCTGGGACGGCGTCACCGACTACACGGCCTCGCTCACCCCCCCCATGGCCCTGGTCAAGGACGGGGCGAACACCCTGTCCATCCAGCTGCCCGGAGGCGATGGGTTCGACGTGGACATCATCTACCTGAACCGGATCGAGATGATCTACCGGTCCCGGCTGCGGGCGGAGAACGACCGGCTCGACTTCGACTACGCGGTCCAGGGCCCGGTCGTGTTCGAGGTGGACGGTTTCACCGTCCCGCCCATCCGGGTCTTCGACGTCACGGACGCCGACCACGCCGTGGAGATCACGGGAGTCGAGGTGCTTCCCGCCGGGGCCGGCTTCAAGGCGAGGTTCGCCTGTCGCGAGGCGGGCGCCCGGAAATTCGTCGCCCTGGCGGAAAACGTCGTGCCCCCCCCGGCCCGGCTGCAGCTCCGGCACCCGCAGCACCTGGGGTCCCCCGCCAACGGGGCCGACCTGCTGATCGTCACCGCGGAGGAGTTCCTTCCGGCCCTCGCCCCGCTGGTGGACTTCCGGCGGGGACAGGGGATGAGGGTCTTCCCGGTGTCGGTGGAAGCCGTCTACGACGCGTTCAACCATGGCGTCGTCCACCCCGGGGCCATACGGGACTTCCTTCGGACCGCCTACCGCCAGTGGCAGCCACCCCGCCCCGCCTATGTCCTGCTCCTCGGCGACGCCAATTTCGACTACCGGGGGTACCTGCCCGAGACCCACCCGAGCCGGGTCCCGCTCTACCCGAAGTACACCGCCGGCCTCGGCCTCACCCCCGTCGACAACTGGTACGTCTGCCTCGAGGGCGACGACCCCTTCCCCGAAATGTTCATCGGGCGCATCCCGGCGGTGGGCTCGGCCGCGGTGACGGAGGTCGTGGAGAAAATCGTCGGCTACGAGGGCCGGCTCGCGTCGGCCCCGCCGACCATCGTCCTCTCCGCCCACAAGGACGACCCGTCTTTCGAGCAGGTCTCCGAGCAGGTCTCACAGTTGATCCCGCCCAATTTCGCCCAGGACAAGGTCTACCTCTCCGAGTACGCCAGCACCAACCTGGCCAAGAACGACCTGTACGCCGGTTTCAACGCCGGCGCGGTCATCGCCAACTGGGTGGGTCACGGGAGCCTGTTCTACTGGTCCGGGGTCGTCGATTCCATCTCGGACATGGGCCGCCTCCAGGCCGGGATGCCCCTGATGTTCATGGTGTCCACCGCCTGTTTGAACGGCCACATCGGGCTTCTGTCCTCCTACTGCCTCGCCGAGAGCTTCCTCGCGGTCCCCGGCAAGGGGGCGGCGGGCTGCTTCATGTCCAGCGGCCTGACCTACGACTGGGAAAATCAGGAAATCGACCTCCGGTTCTTCCGCAACCTCTTCCGGAACGGGTCCGCCCTCCTGGGCCCCCTGACGCTCCAGGCCCGGCTCGAGGCGTACCGGAACGGGGCCACGATGCTCGCCGTGGACACCTACGAACTCTTCGGGGACCCCGTCATGAGGCTCCGGACCGTCCCCGAGGGAGACGTCAACGCCGACGGCGTCCTCAACGCGGAGGACCTGCTCGTCATGGCGCAGGCGATGGCGGGGGTGGTCCGGGAGGGCGTCCCCCCGTGCACCGTCCCGGCGGCGGGGGACTTCAACCGGAACCTGCATCTGGACGCTCTGGACCTGCTGCGGGCACAGGGCATCCTGACCGGGGCCATCCCCTTTCCCTGACCCGGAACGACCGCGCGCCGGGAGGGGGCACGTCCCCTCCCCGGCGGAAGCTGCCCACGGAGGGCCCATGAAACGATTCCTGGAGACCGAAACCGACGACGGGCTCTTGCTCTACGACCCGGACACCGACCACGTCCACAGTCTCAACGCCACCGGGCTCTACATCTTCCGGAAGCACGCCGAGGGCAAAACGGAGGACGAGATCGTCGAGGAGATCCTGTCCGGTTTTTCCTCGACGGATCCCGACGGGATCCGGCGGGACGTGCACGCGTTCCTCTCGAACCTCCGGGAGAAGGACCTCGCCTGACGCCCGGGAGGGCGGCCTTCGGGCGATCGGGAACGTCCGCCCGGGGAGGCCGGATTCACCCGGCACCCGCCGGGGGAGCGGGCAAACGCGCGACGGGCCCGCGGCGCCCGGTTTCCGTGCGCGGAGCGGAACCTGGGAAATCAGTAGAGCTGGAAGACCACCTCGATGGTGACCTGGCAGGCGACCGGGCGGCCGTCCTTCATGCCGGGCTTGAACTTCCACTTGGAGAGCACCGTCTGCTGGGCCGACTCGTCCAGGCCGTAGCCCAGGCCCCGGAGGACGCGGATGGTGTCCATCCGGCCGTTCTCGCGGACGATCCCCACGAGCAGGACGACGCCCGTCACCCGGCGCTGGATGGCCTCGTCGGTGAACTTGGGGTTGGGCTTGAAGATGGCCTGGGGGGCCTGCACCCCGGGGTCGCCCGCCTTGGCGTACCCGATGCCGTCGCCGTCGCCGGGGCCGCTGCCGCGACCCGTGCCCGGGCCCCGTCCGCCGCCGGTCCCGCCGCCCCAGCCGCCGCCGCTCCCCGGGCCGTAACCGCTGCCCCGGCCGGAGCCGACCCCGGTGCCGGTCCCGCCGCCGATGACCTCGGGAACGTGGTCGGGCACGATGGGGCCGTCCACCAGCTTGTTGCTGGGCATCAGGTTGCTGATGTTGGGGGGCGGGGGAACGGCCATGCCCGTAGGGAGGATGGGCGCGTCCGGTTCCAGTTCGGGCATGTCGAAGGCGTCCTTGATGGGCTTGGGGACGAAGCCCTTGGCGTCCCCGTAGTCATGGCTCTGGGGCTTGACGTCGGGAAGGGAGCCGCCTCCGCCCCCGCCGCCGCCCGGTTTCGACTCCTTGGCGCCCCCGGACTGCCCCGCTTCCTTGACCAGGCTCTCTTCCTTGTAGACCGTGGTGTCCTTGTGGATGTCGGCCTCGGGGAACTGCTCGGTCTGGGGCGCGGGAGGCGCCTGCAGGGTGAGGATCAGCTCGGTGAGCTGCTCGGGCTTGATCAGGGGCAGGATGATCAGGACGAAGGCAACCACCAGGATGATCCCCGCGTGGAGCCCGAAGGAGATTTCCGCGGATCGCTTCAGGGTGAGGCGTTCCTCGGGAGAGGGGGCGGCCCGGCTGACGAGGAGCCGGGTCATGGGAAGCTCGAGGGTCCGCGGGTCGATGCGAGGCTTCGGCGGCGGGCCGGGGGGCATGCCGGGGGCTTCGCCCCCCATCGGCACGGACGGTGCGGGCGGTGCCGCGTGCGGCCCCTTCCCGTTCCCGCCGTGGGGGGCGGCCGGGTGTGGCGGATTCAGGGCGCCTTTCAGAAGCAGGTTGTAGTCCGACCTCGCGTCGGGAGACCCGAAGGGAAGTCGTTCGGTGATGGCTTGAATGATCTTTCGCATGGCTGGATCAGACCCCTTGGGACCGGCTCAGGCCGAGACGCGCGCGATGGTCCCCATCATTGGATGGGCGAACCCGGGAAAAGGTTGAATTCGGTCTCGCAGCCGGCACATGTTTCCCCGATCAGTAGCCGCGGGTCAGAATGAAATCCGCGATTCCCAGCAGCGCGTCCCGGCAGGGGGACGGGGGATAGGCGCCCAGGCACGCTTTCCCGGAGTGTATATACGTCTCGGCCAGGGAGACGGTTCTGGCGATGCACCCGTTCTCGGTGAGGAGATGCCGGAATTCCTCCGCCTGGACGGTCCGGAAATCCTTTTCCGCCAGCACGGTCTTCACCAGGTGGCGATGCCGGGGATCTCCCCCCTCCAGGAGATGGATGACCGGCAGGGTGACCTTGCCTTCCCGGAGGTCGTTCATGATGGGCTTGCCCAGCTTCGCCTCGGCCGCCGTGAAGTCCAGAACGTCGTCCATGAGCTGGAAAGCCATGCCCAGGTCGAAACCGATCCGGAAGAGGGCGTCGATCTCCGCTCGCTCACGGCCGCGAAGCACCCCCGCCAGGCGCGTGCAGGAGGAAAAGAGGTGGGCGGTCTTGCGGGAGGCGATGTCCAGGCTCTCCTCCCGCGTGATGTCGATCCGGCCGATGAAATCCAGCTGGATCAGTTCCCCCTCCACCATGCGGCGGACCACGTCGAGGAGGATGTCCAGCACCTGGAAGTTCCGGAGTTCGACGGCGGCCTGCAGGGCCGTGATGTAGCACCAGTCGCCCGCCAGCACCGAAACCTCGTTGCCGCAGAGGGCGTTGAGGCTGGGGGAACCCCGGCGCATGTCCGCCTCGTCGATGACATCGTCGTGCACCAGGGTGGCGGTGTGCAGAAGCTCGATGACGGCGGCCAGCCGGAGCACCGGGTCCGGCGGGGCCTCCCGGGCCTCGCAGCGCCGTTCCGCCCCGTCTCCGTCCAGCATCCGGTGGGACAGGAGCATCAGCGCCGGGCGGAGCATCTTCCCCGCGTTTTCGCGGACCAGCCCGCCGATGCGCTCCACCACGCTGTCGATCGAACGGGTGAGCGAGAGGAAAATCTCCCGCACCCGCTCGAGGTCGGGCATCACCATGGCCAGGAAAGTGTGGGCGCGCTCTTTGTCCATCACCGCTCCACGGGTACCGAACCGTGAATTATAGCACGGTCGGGAACCATTTCGAAAATACATTTTTGAAATTGTGCATCACCCGGCCGGCCACCTCCGTGTAGCCGCACCCGCGCAGCCGGGCCGCCTCCCGGAAGACCTCCGCCACGCGGGCCGGTTCGTTGCGCTTCCCGCGGTGAGGCACCGGCGAGAGGTAGGGGGAATCGGTCTCCAGCAGCAGGCGGTCGTCCGGGACCTCGGCCAGGGCGTCCCGCAGCCCCTGGGCCCTGGGGAAGGTGATGTTGCCGGCAAAGGACACGTGGAAACCGAGGGCCATGCAGCGCCTCGCCATGGCGCCGTCCCCGGCGAAACAGTGCAGGATCCCTCCGGGGTTGGGCGGGGCCCAGTGCGCCTCGAGAAGGCGGCAAGTGTCCTCCGCCGCCTCGCGGCTGTGCACGATGACCGGCAGGTCCAGGGCGCGGGCCAGGTCGAGCTGCTCGGCGAAGACCCGGCACTGCACGTCCCGGGGCGACAGGTCGTAGTGGTAGTCGAGCCCGATCTCCCCCAGCGCCCAGACGTGGGGGGAGGCCGCGTAGTCCTCGAACCGGCGGTACCACGCCTCCGACGCGAGGGAGGCGTCGTGGGGGTGGATGCCCACCGACGTGGAGAGCCCGGGGAAGCGGCTGCACAGGTCCAGGGATTTTTCCATGGACCGCTCCTCCGGGCGGGCGTTTCCGACGGACAGGATGCGGATGACCCCCGCATCGCGCGCCCGGTCGATGACCGCTTCCCGGTCGGCGTCGAACGCCGGCATCTCGAGGTGTGCGTGAGTGTCCACGATGTCGATGGGATTCATGCGCTCTCCCCCCCGGGTGTCCCCGGCAAAGGGAAGCACTATGGTCCATTTTCCCCGGGCTGTCAACCGGTTTCAGCCCCGGTCACGGGCGTCTCCCCCTGCCGTCAGCGAGCGCCGAACCCACAAGATCATCACGGAAGATACCGCTTCCCCGCCAACACCGAGTTCCCCGCAAAAAAGTTCTGTCAGCTCTGTTGAGACCGCCTGCTTTTTTTATTCTGGAGCGTCCGGATGATCCGTGTCCATCCGTGTTCATCATCCGGGCTTTTGACGACCGTCTCAACTTGTCATTCTGAGGGGTATCATGCACCGATCGGGCCATTTTCCGAAAAAGAATAATAGTGAAGATTCGTGTCATTAGTGGTTTAATGTCCGAAACCGCCGAGGGTTCGTATCGGTGGCCATCCCCGGGCCGCGCGGCCCTGCGGCTCTTCCGGCGGCATTGCACGCGGGGCGCCCCGGAAGGCACCCCAGCACCCATGGAAGGAGGGACGCATGATTCCCGGGCTGAAGGATCGTCTGAAGCTGTATCTGGTGGCCCAGCGGGGCGAGGGGGGAACCGAGCCGCTCTGCGAAAGGGTCCGCGAGGCCGTGCGGGGCGGCGTGACCCTGGTCCAGCTCCGGGCCAAGACCCTGTCCGCCCGCGACTTCTACCACGACGCGTTGGCGCTCGGGGAGATGCTGGCGCTGCGCGGGGTCCCCTTCATCGTCAACGACCGGGTGGACCTGGCCGCCCTGGTCCCGGGGGCGGGCGTCCACCTGGGGCAGGAGGACCTCCCCGTCCGCGTCGCACGGAAGCTGCTGGGGCCGGACCGTATCATCGGCGTCTCGGCGCACACGCCCGAGGAGGCGGAAGCCGCCGAGGCGGACGGGGCGGACTACATCGGCGCGGGCCCCGCCTTCCACACCACCACGAAGCGCGACACGGGCGCCCCCCAGACCCCGGAGAGCCTGGGCCGGATCCGGGCCGCCACCCGGCTCCCCGTGGTGGCCATCGGGGGCATCCACGCGGGGAACGCGGCCCTTCTCCGGGGGCTGGGCCTGGCCGGCGTGGCCGTCTCCAGCGCCATCTGCGGCGCCCCCGACCCCCGGGAGGCCGCCTTTAACGTCCTCAAGGCCTGGGGCGAGTTCTGATTCGTCAAGCGGAAAGCCGTTTCCTCACAATTGGACTGCTTTCCTTGCGTCTCCGCGCCTGCGTTTTTTGATCCGGGTTTTGAATCGAACACTCCCCCACCTGTGATTCTTCCCGGCAAATCAACGATCCACGGGACTGGTGCAGCGGAAAGCCCGGGGTTAAGATCGCCTCAGGATCGAGGGAGGTGTCGCATGCAGCACGCGGTCAGGACGGGGTCGATCGGATTGATGCTGGTCTTGCTTTTCACGGCGCCGCTTCGGGGCGCCATCCCCGGCACCGAGCGCGACGCGCTGATCATCCTGTACAACTCCACCGGCGGGGCGAATTGGAGCGACAACACGGGGTGGAAGACCCCGCCCCTCCACACCGACGGATTCGCGTTTCCGGGCACCGAGGGGACCTGGCACGGCGTCACGGTGATGGGCGACCATGTCGTCCGGATCAACCTTTCATCCAACAACCTTGTGGGGGTCCTCCCGCCGGAGATCGGCAAGTTTCTGAGCCTGAAGACGCTCGAGATCGGAGGCAACCCGCTCGCCGGCGCCATCCCCCCCGAGATCGGCCTGCTGGCTTCTCTCGAAGGGTTGTTCATCACCAACTGCCAAATTTCGGGATCGATCCCGGGGGAGATCGGAAACCTCTCCCATCTGAAGTATCTCTCGCTGCGGAACAACAAGCTTTCCGGAGCGATCCCCTCCCAGATGGGGAACCTGGCGGCCTTGATCTCGATGGAACTCGGGGACAGCCCGTTGACAGGTTCCGTCCCCACCACCCTCTGGAGCCTGCCTGCCCTCCAGTCGCTGAAAATCTACCGGACCCAGCTTTCCGGGAGCCTCCCTGCCGCCATCGGCGGGCTTCCGGCCATCCAGACGCTCCACTTGAGCTACAACCAGTTTTCCGGGGCCATCCCGCCGGAAATCGGCAACTTGTCGACCCTCGTCGACCTGGAACTCACGGATAACCAGTTCAGCGGCCCCATCCCGACGGCATTGACCGGGATGCCGGCTCTCCGGACCCTCTGGTTGAACGACAACGCCCTATCCGGGCCCATTCCCCCACAGATCTGGAACAACACCGTCCTCCAGGTTCTCTGCCTGGCGAGCAACCAGCTTACGGGGAGCCTGCCGGCCACCGTCGCCAACGCCACGGCCCTGACCCACCTGTGGCTGGTTGACAACCAGTTCTCCGGGACCCTCCCCCCCGAGATCGGCAGCATGTCCTCCCTCAGGGCCCTGTTCCTGGGGGAAAACCTCTTCTCCGGGACCCTGCCCGCCACCCTCGGCCTGCTGAGCCAACTGCAAGTCCTCGACCTCAACGGGAACCAGTTCACGGGCGGTATTCCCGTCGAATTGGGGAACCTGACGGCGCTGCTCAACCTGAACCTCTCGGACAACGACCTCACGGGCACGATCCCCACCCAGGTCGGGATGCTGGCGAATCTCGTAATCCTGGACCTGTCGGGAAACCGCTTGTCGGGCGCCATCCCCGTCGAGACCGGGAATCTCGTCCACCTCGATACGTTGAAACTGTCGGGGAACTGCCTGACGGGAAACATCCCGTCCCAACTCGGAAACCTCACGCGCCTTTACCGACTGAATCTGGGGGCCAACCGACTGGCGGGAACGGTCCCGTCCCAGCTCGCGAATTTGTCCCGGTTGCTTCATCTGGACCTGCACTCCAACAACCTGTACGGTCCCCTGCCCGCCGGTCTTACGGCCCTGGCGGGCCTGCTTCCCGACGGCACCGATTTCGGCTACAACCTGCTTTACGCCACCGACCCGGCCTTGCAGGCATTCCTGGCCGAGAAGGACCCTGACTGGGACCAGACGCAGACCGTCCCGCCGTCGGGCCTGGGGGCGGAGGCCCTCTCCTCCTCGTCCATCCGGGTGTCCTGGACGCCTGTCCCCTACTCGGAGGACACGGGTTGCTACCGCGTCTACGGCCGGCTTGGCGTGGACGGCGCCCTGTTCTACGTCGGCGCCACCGCCGACAAGCTCGCGGATCATCTCGACGCCACCGGGTTGAACCCCTCCACCTTGTACTCCTTCATGGTGCAGACGCGAACGGAGACCCACGGCGACCAGCAGAGCGCCCTGACGAGCCCGGCGAGCGCCCAGGTCTCGGCGATCACCCAGGCGCCGTGCTTCCCCCCGGCCGTGACCGGAGAGCCGCTGTCGCGCTCCGTGCTGGAGGGGCAGGGGATCACCCTCATGGTGAGCGCCTCGGGGAGCGCACCCCGGTCGTACCAGTGGTACCGGGGGGTGGCGGGCGACACCGCGGCGCCCGTGGGGGCCGACGAAACGACGTACAGCACGGGGCCGCTGTACGAGACCACGTCCTACTGGGTGCGGATCACCAACGCGTGCGGGCAGGTTGATTCCCTGACGGCCACGGTGCTGGTGTTCGACGCGGCCTTCGACCTGAACGGGGACGGGGAGGTGGACGTCCTGGACAGCCAGGCGCTGGCGGATTACCTGGCGGGAACGTGCCTGGAACTTCCCTGCGGGCCCGGGTGCGGGGACCTCAACGGTGACGGCGCCGTGGACATCCTGGACTATCACCTCCTCCGGCGGACGCTTGGAGGCGTTTGAACTCCCGACATTCCCGTTCAATGATGCCCACGGCACTGTCCACGGGGCCTGATCTCCGCCAGGGGATCAATAGCTTTAAAAACCCCTCCCTCTACGGGAGTTCGCCGCCAGCAGCCACGTTGGGACGATGCGCAGGAACCTCCTGGGTCCGCGTCGGGACGACGCGCAGGAACTTCATTGGTCCGCGTCGGGACGACGCGTACGAACCGCTTGGGTCCGCGTCGGGACGACGCGTACGAACTTTGTTGGCAATCAGGGGGCGGGGAGCAGGGGCAGGTCGAAGAAGAACCGGCTTCCCTGGCCGGGGCGGCTCTCGACCCCGATGGTTCCCCCGTAGTGCTCCACGATCTGCCGGCAGATGAACAGCCCGAGGCCGGACCCCCCGGCGGCGCGGTTGTCCTGGCGGCTGGACTGGTAGAACTTGTCGAAGACGCGGTCGCACTCCTCGGCGGGGATGCCGGCCCCCGTGTCCTCGACGCTCACCCGGAGCCGGTCGGAATCGGCCCGGGCGCCCAGGCGCACGTGACCTCTCCGGGTGTGTTTGGCCGCGTTGGACACCAGGTTGGAAACCACCTGGACGAACCGGTCCTTGTCGATGCGGATCGTCCGGCGGATCTCCTCCACCTCCACGAGGAAGCGCGGCTCCCGGTGCTCGATGAAGAAGCCCTGGACCGCCCGGGCCGCGAGGGCCAGAAGGTCGCCGGCGTCCCAGTCCGCGTCGTCCCACTGCATCAGGCCGGCCTCGATTTTCGTGAGGTCCAGGCCGTCGCTGATCAGCCGGACCAGCCGCTCCCCCTCCACGGTGATGATGTCGAGGTTCGCCCCCACCTTGGGGATGTGCCCGCGGACCGTGGGGTCGGTCACGTGCTCGTCCAGGGCGGCGCTGATGCGCTGGAACTGCTTCTGGGTGACCTTGGCGAAGCCGAAGATGGAGGTGATGGGCGTCCGCAGCTCGTGGGAGACGGCCGCGAGGAACTCGGTCTTGAGGCGGTCCAGCTCGCGGAGCTTGGCGTTCTGCGCCTCCAACTCCCTCCGGGCCTCGTCGAGCTCCCGGGTACGCTCGTCCACCAGGGCCTGCAGGCGCCGGGCCCGGGCCCTCATGTTGCGGACCCGCCACCCGTGGTACGTCCACAGGCACAGCGCCATCAGGCAGACCAGCCCGGCATAGAACCAGACCGTCTGGTAGTAGAAGGGTCGGATCCGGAACTTCAGACGGATCCCCTCCCAGTTCCACAGCCCGTCGCCGTTGCAGGCGATGACGTGGAAGGTGTACTCGCCGGGCGGCAGGTTGGTGTAGAAAGCGGCCCGCCGGGTGCCCGCCCTCACCCAGTCCCGGTCGTAGCCCTCCAGGCGGTACTGGAACAGCATCCGTTCCGGGGAGATGAAACTGGCCCCCGTGTAGGCGATCTCCACGTTCCCGTCCCCGGGCGGCGCCTCGATGGGGTCGATCCCCGAGTACTCCCGCTCGTCGATGGTGACCTTGTCCACGATCAACCGGGGGGCGACCCGGTTGACGGGGATCCGCCGCGGGTTGATGGCCACGACGCCCCGGGCGGTGGCGAACCAGAAACGGCCTTCCGTCCCCTGGCAACCCGCCGGCTGGCCCGGCCCGCCGCAGCTCAGGTTGGGGAATCCGTCGGCCTTGCCCAGCGTCTGCGAGGGGATGCGGGAGATCTCCCCCCGCTCGTAGCGGAGAAGATCCGCCTTGGCGACCCGGTAGAGGCCGGCGTTGCCGTTCATCCAGAGGGCCCCGGAGTCGTCCTCGAGCACCTGGAAGGCGATGTCCTCCGCCAGCCCGTCGGCGGTGGTGAAGTAGCGGCACTGCCCGTCACGGAACCGGACGAGCCCGTGCTCGTTGGTCCCGATCCAGAGGTCGCCGGCGGCGTCGGGGTGCAGCGCCCAGACGGCGTGCTCCCGCAGGCCCGCCTCCTTCCCGAAGGTGGTGATCCTCCCGTTCTCGAGCCGGGACAGGCCCCCGCTGAAGGCCCCCACCCAGATGGTTCCCGGTGCGCTCTCGGCCACCGCGTAGATGATGTCGCCGGCGAGGCCGTCCGCGGCCGTGTAGTGGTCGATGCGGCCGTCCCGGATGACGTTGAGCCCACCCCCGTTGGTCCCGACCCAGACCCAGCCCCGGCTGTCGGCGAAGACCACCCGGACGCTGTCGCTGGACAGGCCGCGGGAGCGGTCGAACCGCTCGAACACCCCGCCGCTGAAGCGGTAGGCGCCGCCGCCGTAGGTCCCCAGCCACAGGTCGCCGTTGGGGGCCAGGGAGAGGGACCACACCCGGTCGTTGAGCAACCCGTTCTCCCGCCCGTAAACGGTGAAGCCGCGACCGTCGAAGTGCACCAGGCCCGAGCCGACGGTACCGATCCAGAGGCCGCCGTCGGGGTCCTGGACCACGGCCCGCACCTCGTCGGCCGGCAACCCCCGCCGGCGGTCGTAGGTCTGGAACTTCCCCGGCTTCAGCTGGACGAGCCCGCCCTTGAACCCGATCCAGAGGCTCCCCTCCCGGTCCTCGAGGAAGGAGCGGGGGGAGTCGTTGGCGGTGAAGGATTTCAGGGGGACCTGGATGAAGACGTCCTGGTCGAGGCGGTTGACCCCGCCCTTGTTGGTCCCTACCCACAACCGCCGGCGGCGGTCGCGGAAGATGGCCCGGATGTCCGAGTCCGCCAGGCCGTCGGCGGTGGAAAGCACGGTGAGGCCGTCCCGGTTGCGACGGACGAGGCCGTTCTCCGTCCCGATCCAGAGATTGCCGTCACGGTCCCGGAACAGGGCGTGGATGTTGTCGTCCGGGAGCCCCTCCCGGGTCGTGAGGGGGTAGTACCGCCCCCCCGAGAACCGGCCGGCGCCGCCGCCCAGGCTGCCGATCCACAGCCCTTCCGCCCCGGCGTCCTGGAGGTTGGAGATGGGGGCGGCCGGGAGGCCCTCCCGGGTCCCGAACCGCCGGGTCACCCCGCCCGCGCCCACCTGCCAGAGGCCGTCCGTCGTTCCGACCCAGAGGTTCCCCGCCGCGTCGCCGCACAGCGACAGCACCGTCTGCCCGGACAGCTGCGGCACCGCCTCGAACTCGGGGCTGCCCCCCCGCCGCCACCGGACCAGCCCCCCGGACGTGCCGATCCAGAGGGAGCCGGCCTCGTCGAGGTGCAGACTGTTGACGGCATTGTGCCCGAAGGCGGGCGTGTTGGACTTGTCGTAGACGATGAAACGCACCCCGTCGAAGCGGGCGAGGCCGTTGTAGGTGGCAATCCAGAGGTAGCCCTCGAGGCTCTGGACCAGGTCGTTCACCGAGTTCTGGGGGAGGCCGTTGTCGGTGGTCCAGCAGCTGATGTCGTAGGGGGCCAGGGCGATCCCGGCATTCCCCGCCTCGGGTTCCGCCCCCGCCGGAACCGCCGCGAGGAAGGCCGCCAGCACCCAGAGGGCGACCAGGCGGACCGCGGCCCCCGGGGACACCCGGCGGAGCCCGGCCAGCGTCCGGGAGACGGCGGGAGGGGGTATCTCTTGCAACGCTCGACGATGAACCATGAAACGCCTCGGTGAAATGATACCGCAGGTCCCCCGGCGTGCGCAACGGCTGAATTGTACTTGCACGGAATGGGCATTCCCGCTAAAATGCCCTGTTGCCTGCCGCACCCGATGCCGAAACCGGGCGCAATCTCATGCAAACACCAAGGAGTGTGAAATGGACATACTGGTCATCAACAGCGGGAGTTCCTCCATCAAGTTCCAGCTCGTGAACCCCGAGAAGCGCGACGTGCTCTGCAAGGGTCTCCTGGAACGGATCGGCATCGCCGACGGCATCTTCAACTACGAGCCGACGGGCAAGCCCCGCATCAAGGAAACCCGGGACATCCCCACCCACAAGGCCGGGATCGCCATGGTGCTCGAGGCCATCACGTCACCCCAGCACGGCGTGATCGCATCCCTCGACGAGATCGACGCCGTGGGCCACCGGATCGTCCACGGCGGGGAGCGGATCAAGCACTCCGAACTGCTGAGCGACGACGTCGTCGAGGTCATCCGCGACTGCTCCAAGCTGGCCCCGCTCCACAACCCGCCCAACCTCATGGGCGTCGAGGCGGTGAAGGCCTACCTGCCCGACATCCCCCACGTCGGGGTCTTCGACACGGCCTTCCACGCCACCATGCCGGAGCCGTCCTACATTTACGCCCTGGACTACGACTGCTACGGCAAGCACGGCATCCGCCGCTTCGGCTTCCACGGCACCTCCCACCAGTACGTGGCCATGCGCGGGGCCGAGATCCTCGGGATGCCCCTGGAGGACTTCAACTGCGTGACCTGCCACATGGGCAACGGCGTCTCCCTGACCGCCGTCAAGGGGGGCCGGTCCATGGACACCACCCTGGGCTTCGGCACCATGTGCGGCGTTCCCATGGGGACCCGCGCGGGCGACGTGGACCCCGCCATCATCCTCTACCTGATCGACGACCTGGGGATGAGCACGAAGGAGGTCCACGACCTGCTCTACAAGAAGTCCGGGTTCAAGGGGCTGAGCGGCCTCACCAACGACATGCGCGACACCGAGAAGGCCGCGGCGGAGGGCAACCATCGGGCCCAGCTGGCCCTGGACGTGTTCTTCCACATCGCGCGCAAGTACGTCGCCGCGCTGGCCACCAACCTGGGCGGCCGGCTGGACGCCGTCATCTTCACCGCGGGCATCGGCGAGAACTCCCCCGAGACCCGCTGGGAAGTCTGCCAGGGCCTGGAGTTCATGGGTGTCCACGTGGACCCCGAGAAGAACCGGGTCCGGGGGAAGGAAGCCATCGTGTCCACCGACGGCTCCCCGGTGAAGGTCATGGCCATCCCCACCAACGAGGAGCTGATGATCGCCATCGACACGGCCCGGGTCGCCAAGGGTCTCGCCGGCCGCGTTTGAAACGCCCGGTGAGGACCCGCGGGGAGGAGCGAGGGCCATGAGCCTCGAGGTGCAACCCATCCTGGTGCCCAGCAACCGGTTGACGGTGACGGAGCACGTCCGCATCTTCTGCGAGTCGGCGAACTACCCCATGGAGATCTGCCTGGACCAGGACCCCTTCCTGGTTCAGCAGCACGAGGTGTACAACCACCTGCTCCAGGGCATTCCCTTCGCCATCGATTCCCGGTTGATGTGCGCCCTGGGCCCCGGGCGGGACGACGAGCCCCTCCCCGAACCGGGGGGAGGCTGCGTCGTCCTGGACGGGTTCAACTGTTTCCAGCGGGGGGAGACGGCCTGGCATCCGGCCCGCTTCCGCTTCACCGGCGACACGCGGGATGGCCGGCCGCCCGTCCGCGGCCTCTTCGAGCCCGACCCCGGCATCGCCCTCCGCTGGGACATCCTGCTCCGCTTTTTGCGCACCTTTTTCCCCCACCGCCTGAAGTTCACCCTGTACCGGAGCGCCTTCCCCGCGGAGAACTTCTACCTCTACCTCAAGGCCCTCTCCGCCGAGTTCCGGGCCGTCCCCTCCAACGAACTGGAGATGATGAACAGCGCCCGGCGCAACCGGTACCGCGTGGGGGACGAACTGGTCCGGCGCCAGGTGCTCAGCCTCCGGGTGTGACGGCGCGTCGCCGGAAGCGCCCGCCCCCGGCGAAGGGGCCCGCCCCGGCGGTCCGGCCCCCGGGGATCACCCACGGGAAAACCATGATCGACGTACAGCAATACAAGGACAACCGGAGGATCGGCCTGGACAAGGTGGGCGTGAAGGGCATCACCTACCCCATCATCGTGCTGGACCGGCACGACCGGCACCAGTCCACCGTGGCCACCGTGAATATGTACGTGGACCTCCCCCACGACTTCAAGGGGACCCACATGTCCCGGTTCCTCGAGGTCCTGAACCAGTACCGGGGCGAGATGACCATGTACAAGATGCCCGAGATCCTCCGGGAGATGCGGGAACGCCTGGGGGCCGAGAAAGCCCACCTGGAGCTGGAATTCCCGTACTTCATCGAGAAGGAGGCGCCCGTCAGCCGCGCCCGCTCCCTGATGGACTACACCTGCCGTTTCCTCGGGACCATCAACCACGATCTCGACTTCGTGATGGGCGTGCGGGTGCCCGTCACGAGCCTGTGCCCCTGCTCCCGGGAGATCAGCCGTTTCGGCGCCCACAACCAGCGATCCCACGTCACCGTGGCCGTCCGGACCACCGAGTTCGTCTGGCTGGAGGAACTCATCGGGATCGTGGAACAGGCCGCCAGCTGCGAACTCTACTCCCTCCTCAAGCGGGAGGACGAGAAATTCGTCACCGAGCGGGCCTACGAAAACCCCGTCTTCGTGGAGGACCTGGCACGGGACGTGGCCGTCCGCCTCGAGGAGGACCCCCGGGTCATCTGGTACGCCATCGAGGCCGAGAATTTCGAGAGCATCCACAACCACTCCGCCTACGCGTCCCTCGAAGTGGACAAGCGTTCCCGATGAGCACCGCCCGCCCCCACGTCGACCTTTTCACCGACGGCGCCTGCAGCGGCAACCCCGGCCCGGGCGGCTGGGCCGCGGTCCTGGTGATGGGGGCGCACCGGAAGGAGGTCAGCGGCGGGCGCACCCTCACCACCAACAATGTCATGGAACTCACCGCCGCCATCGAGGGGCTTCGCCAGCTCAAGCGGCCCTGCCGGGTGACCCTGCGCTCCGACAGCCAGTACCTCGTGAAGGGCATGACCGAGTGGATGAGCGCCTGGGTCCGCAAGAACTGGCGCACCGCCGGCGGGAAGGCCGTGGCCAACCAGGCGCTCTGGATGGAGCTCCGGGAACTGTGCCGCAAACACGAGGTGCAGTGGGTCTGGATTCCCGCCCACCACAACGACCCGCTGGCATCCCACCCCGAGAACGCCCGCTGCGACCAACTGGCCCGGGACGCCATCCGCCTGGCGGAAAACGCCGCGTCGGACCCGGATCCGGGGGCGATCGACGTCTGAGTCAGCGCCGCGCGCGTCAGCAATCCGTTCCCTTCTGCGAGCCTGGCGCCTTTGCGAGATCCACTCCGGGTCGGTCACGCCAAGGCGCCAAGCTCGCAAAGAACGGCGGCCTCGAAACGAACGAGGTCGTGCTTGCCCGGAGGGCGAGGGCTCATTCTACGGGGATGCCCTTGTTCCCGGAACGGGTTGATGAGACGAATGCCCTCGACGACGCTCCCGTGGCGGAAATCCTCGCTGAAGAGGGTCGGAACCTGGTTCAAACGTGCGCAGGCCCAGATTTGGGCGTCCCAGAAGGAGAACCCCTGTCTGGGGAACACTTCTCCCGGTGACCCGCGCCGCGTCAGTCCTGGTCCCGGAAGGTGCCGCCGGTTGCGGTGCGCAGGGCTTCCAGGATCCGTCGCCGCACCGCGTCGTAGCGGTCGGCGGGATCGGGGAGGGGGACCCGGAGGAGGAGCTTCCCGCTGGGGAGATCGGCCAGCCAGACGGTGACCCGGACGCCCCCGTGCCAGGGTGAACGGTCCCGGGGCGGGTCCCCGGGTTCGGGGTTTTCGGAAACCGCCTGGTAGACGGCCAGGTACCGGGTGTCCAGCACGGCCCGGATTTCCGCTTCGTCCTCCCCGGAAGCGAAAAGGAAATCCGCCTTGTGAACTTCCCGGCGGCCCGGCGCCGTCAGCTTGAAGCAACGGAGGTAGGGGTAACTCAGGTAGAGTTCGTAAACGGGATCCTCGTCGGGCTTCCGGAGGTTCTCGAAGGGGAGGATGGCGGTGTTGGACCCGGGGGACCGTTTGTCGTAGGCGGGGACCGGGGAGAGGCCCGAAACCCGGGCCGGCAGCTCCGGTCCGGCCTCGATGGCCTCGGCGACCCGGGCCAGGCGGGTGCGCACCCGCTCGAAATCCCCCCGGTACTTCGCGTAGAGGTCCATCCGCGTGGTGCCGGTAGTGGCCCAGATCCCCAGGGCGACCCCTCCCGCAAAGAGGAGGAGGTGGAGGAGGCGCGTCCCGGAGAGGGGCCGAAGGCTGCGGACCGTCTCCCGCCGCACCGAGAGGAAACCCAGCAGCGCCATCACCAGGAAGAGGATGCCGGGGACGAGGAAGTACTGCGCCGTCTCCGAGGTGGGGGACATGGTCCCGCCCAAGCTGCTGGGGATGGGGGACAGCCAGGGTTTGGAAGCGAGGAGCAGCCCGCACCAGGCGGCGAAGAGGGCCCCGAGGAGGCGGTTGCCGAGGGTGACGGCGAGGAGGGCGACCAGGCCGGCGAGCAGGGCCGTGGGCAGCGGCTCCGACTTGGGGGTGCGGAAAGACCAGTGGACCTCGCAGGCCAGGTACCCCATGCCAGCGGCCGTCAGCGCCCGCAGGAGGGCGGTCAGCCGCTGCTGGAAGGGTGACGGCGGCTCGGGGGCCACCCGGCGGTGCGCCGTGGCGGTGTAGGGCGGGGCGGGGGCCGGAGGCGCCTCCCCGACCTTCACCCGGTTCCCGCAGTAGCCGCACTTCACCACCGGCTTGATCCCGTCGGCTTCCAGGGAGGCCCCGCAGGAGGGGCACTTGAGCACCGTGGGCATGGGGCCTCAGGGGATGCGGACCTTGAAGGTCCGGGTCGTCCGGTGACCCGCCCGGTCCGCCACCGACAGGGAGACGGAGTGCAACCCTTTCTTCAGGGGTCGGACCGGGTAGTAGTAGACGCCGCCGGTGGCCGGGTTCAGCTCGCCGATGACGGGGTGCCCGTCCACGCTCATCCGGAGCCCGTCGTCCGTGAGCCCGGAGCCCGCGTCGGAACAGGACACGAAGAGGATCCGGCGGCCGCGGGCCACGGGAGTCCGGCAGTTCCCCACCACGGGCGGGAGGGTGTCCCGCATCAGGAGGAAGGCCCCCAGGTGGGTGACCAGGGCGGAGGTTCCGACGTCCAGGAACCAGAGGGTCCCCCGGTCGAAAAGGTAGATGCCCGTGTCGGGTTTCCCCTTCCCTTCCGCGGTGGGCCGGATCGACACCTTCACCTTTCGGCGGAGCGGCTCCCACGGCTGTTCGAACACGTAGAGGTCCGACACCGGGACGAGACCCCGCCCGCTGCGGGGGGCGTCCTTCCAGGCCGCCGTCGGGAACGGCCGGAAGACGGCTTCCGGTCCCAGTGTCACCGTGGCGGCCCCGTCCGGGCTGGTGAGCGTGGCGCCCGCCGCGGCCGACTGGACGGGGACCGAGGCGGCCCAGGCCTTCCCCGAGGCGGACTGCCAGAAAATCAGCGCCTGCCCCTGGAACCCGGCAGGGACGTCGCAGCGAAGGGCAGGCCCGTCCTTGAGCGGCAGGACCGTGCAGGCCGCGGGGGGTTCACCGGAACCCGGGAACCGGGCGGCGGCCGACACCACCGTGTCCCCGGCGGGGACGGGCGCGAGGCGGAGGGAGAGCCGGGACCCCTTCAGCTCCACCTGGGTGCGGGTGGGGGTGAAGGCCGTTTCGACGCCCCGGGCATGGTAGACGGGGAGGAGGGGAAGCGGCGGCACCACCTCGACGACCAGGTCGACCCTCGACGCGTTTCCCGCAGCGTCGAGGGCCGTGATCTCCACCCGGTGGAGGCCCGGCCCCCACGGCTCGACCTCGCCGGGCGACTCCCCGTCGTGGAACAGGGACGGTTCGGCGTGGTAGAACAGCCGGTGGAAGGCCCCGACCTTCTCCTCCTTCATCTCGTAGAGGTAGTTCAGTTCCGACACGGCCCGCTCGGCGTAGTCGAAGCGTTCGAAACGCACCCCGTAGACGGCCTTCCCATCCACCGCCATCCGGAGACCGTAGGGCTCCAGCCGGAAGGTGCCGCCGTCCACGGCGTCGGTGCACTCCACCGCCAGGCCGAAGCGCCCGCCGGCCGCCAGGCGGAGGACGTCCCCGGCCGCGGGCGCGTTGAAAACGCGGAGGTCCGGCAACCCCTCGACGTGCGCCGCCGCCGAGAGGGGGATCACGGCAATCCGGGTGATCCGGGGGGGCACGTGGTCCGGGTAGGGGAAACCGTTGGTCAGGGGGTTGAGGGGCAGCCCGCCCCGGCGGATCTCGAAGTGGAGGTGGGGAACGGAGGTGCCCGTCGAGCCCGAGTAGCCGACGACGTCGCCGGCCTTCACCCGGGGGCCGTCCCCCTTCCAGGCCTTCTCGAAGGTGTAACGGCCCGCTGCGCGCTGGCACTGCCGGGCGACCGGGTCCAGGGTTTCCGAAAACTCCGAGAGGTGGGCGTAAACCGTCACCGACCCGCCCTCGTGCTCCAGGTAGGCCACCTTGCCGTACCCGGCGGGCGACGCCTTGATGACGGCGACCCGCCCGTCGGCGGCGGCGAAGACCGGGAGGCCCGTTTCACCCCCGGTGCCCAGGTCGATCCCGCTGTGGAAGTGGTTGATCCGGTACTCCCCGAAGTTCGAGGTCAGGGGGGCGCCGGCCGCGAGGGGCGAGGTGAAGGCGGTCTCGGCGGCGGGCAGCCGCGGGGGGGCGGCCAGGAGGAAAACCGCGAGCAGGAACGGGGCGGCCGACGCGAAGCGCCGGCGCCCCCGGCGGCCTGCCGGGAAGAAAAGGGGGCTGGACGTGGAAACTGTCATGGTGCCGTCCCGTCGTCGCGCCGGGCGGCCGACCGCGCGAGGCCGCCGCGCCCCCGCGCGCTCAGTTGAGAGTGTTGGAGAACAGGAGCCAGCGGCAGTCGTCCGACACCCGCATCCCGAAGAGGGGCGTGATGGAGTACAGCCGCTGCCCTCTCACCACGTAGTAGGCGGAAGACTCGCTGTCCGGGCCCGCGGGGTCACCGCCGGCGGGGAGGTGCGGGGCCCCGGACCGGGCCAGCCGGTCGGAAGCCCGCCGGGCGTCGGCACGGGACCCTTTCCCGGTCTTGTCCGACTTGCCGGACTTTTTCGACGCCACCTTCGACGTGTTTCCGGTGGAGACGTACTCGGTGTAGACCTTCACCTTCAGGCTCTTACCGGGCTGCAACCGGGCCTTTTTGGAAATTCCGTTGAGCTTGCAGAGTTTCTCCACCGTGGTGTCGTTGCGGCGGGCGATGAGCCAGAGATTGTCCCCCTTTCGCACCTTCGCCCACCGGATCCGCTGGACCTTTTCGACCGCCCCCGCGGGCGTGTCCTCGGACACCATGTGGGGCGCGGGTTGGGCCTGGGACAGCCGCATGTCGAAGGACGCGTTGATCCGCGTCGGGTAGTGCTTGTGGCCTCTGAAGTCGAAATTGCCCTGCATGGCAGCCATGACGGCTTCCGGGGAGGTGAACCGGACGTGGATGTGGTTCTTGTGCCCCCGGGCGTGGCGGATCTTGGCGGACTTGCTCCTGGAGACGGCGCCGAAGATGGACTGCAGTTCGTCCTCTGGGAGTTGCAGCTCGTCCCGGACGTACTTGTACAGGACCTTCTGGACGCTGCGGTCGATGAAGATGTACTGGGTCTTGTCGTCCGCCATCAGGCCCTCGATCAGCTTCCAGGTCCGGGGAACGTCCATGTTCTTCTCGTTGGCGTTGAAGAAGAACTGCCGGTCGGAGCCGTCCGAGGGGTAATAGCTCAGGTCCACGTCCCGCCCCGACTGGTGGGACTTGTGGGTGCCGAGGCGGCCGCCGTTTTCGCGGGAGATGTCCCCCACCAGGATGTCGGGGGTGCCGGGGAACTCCTGGTGAACCTTGGCCACGGCGAAACGGATGGCGGCGATGGTCTCCGGCGTCCCCCAGGTCCGGTCCTCGTTCCGGACCCGGATGCCCTGCTCGGACTGCATCTTGATGCCGTTGATGAGCCGGCCCCGGTTCGGGGAGCCGCAGGAGAGGCAGGGGAGCTCCGTCAGGTCCTGGCCCGTCAGGTCGATGTCGTACGGGTTGGGCAGGCCGGTTGCCTTCTCCTCGTTTTCCGGGACGTCATCCTCGATGATGTCCCCGTTGTCGTAATCCTCCCGGTCGGGGACCGCCGGGTGGTCATCCTTGGCCAGGCCCCAGGCAAAAAAGAGGAAGGTGCTCCACAGCAGAAGGAGCAACGGTCCTGGTTTTCGCTTCATCGATCCCCCTGAGAATGATTTTCCGACGGGCTGGTGACAGTCTCGACGCTTCGCTTCGTTGCCCGCGGATCAGATCGACCGTCGATTTTTAACCCATCATTCCATATCTGTCAAGCCGATTATGGCGCCGCGACGATTTTCTCCCGTCGAAGCTCCATCTCGGCGAGCTTCGGCTGCTCCCGCTTGTACACGTCCCGAAGGAACAGGGCCCGCCCGTCGGCGCCCACGGAGACCGTGCAGTACTCGAGGAAGATGGGGATCTTCTGCTTCAGGGTCACCCAGTGGGTGTTCTTGCCCTCCAGGATCTTGGGGACCTTGGGCAGGACCGGGTTGTTTTCCCGGCGGAGCAGGTCCGTCACCAGCTCCAGCGGGTTCTGCAGCCGGATGCAGCCGTGGGAGTAGGCCCGGTTCACCGTGGCGAAGAGGGCCTTCTTCGGCGTGTCGTGCATGTACACGTCGTACTTGTTCGGGAACAGGATCTTCACCTTCCCGAGGGCGTTTCCGGGGCCGGGCGGCTCGAAGGCGCTGACCGGCCGCCCCGAGGCGGAGTACTTGACGACGTAGCCCTTCTTGGCGAAATAGTTCTTGTCCTTGAGGTAGCTGACGTACTCCTCCTTCTCGAAGATCCGCTTGGTGATGTACCAGGCGGGGTTGTACACGATCTTCTCGATGGTGGACTGCAGCTCGGGCGTGTGGTTCTCCTCCTGCAGGTTCCCCACCACCACCCGGTGGGTCCGCAGGACCCGGCCCTTTTCCACCACCTCGACGATGTACTCGGGGATGTTCACCCGGACGTAGAAAGGCTCCCGGCGGGTGGGGGATTTCCGCAGCTTCGACATCGCGAGGCGGATCTGGTCCACGCGCCGCCCGAAGGGGACGTTGAGGGAGTCCACGGTGTCCTTGCCGGTGACGCCGTCGTCGGCAACCTGGTGGTTCCGCTGGAAGGCCTTGACGGCGTCCCGCGTCTCCTCGTCGTAGAAGCCGCTGGCCGTCCCGCGGAAGTACCCTTCCAGGGCCAGTCGCTCCTGCAGGGCCGCCACGTCGGACCCCGAGGTCCCGGGCTTGAGCTTGCCGTCCGGGGCCACGCGGAGCCGGGGGACGTCGGGGTGAGCCTCCGCCAGCTGCCGGTAGCGGGCCAGTTCCGCCCGGAGCCGCACGTAGCGCGTATCCGAAGGGGCCAGGCCCTCGAGGATCCGGGCCATGTCCCCGGCGGCCTCCCGCCAGCTCTCCTCCATGCGGTCCGCCGGGGTCCCCATCTCCTCCAGGTAACGGAAGAACTCCACGGCGAAATCCAGTTCCGCCTGGCACTCCTCGCGGGCACGGTCCCGGAAGGCGAGCCACGCTTTCTCGCAGGCCGCCCGGAACCGGGGGTACTTCCCGTTCCGGGCCGGGAGCGCCAGCCACTTCAAAAGGGATGCGGGCTCCAGGTCGGGGAGGTCCGCGGCGCCCTCGGCGACAGCGCTGATCATGGCGGCGCGCTCCTCCGGGTCGAGGACGGGGACGGGGAGGGCCAGGGGCCGCTCCCGCAGCGCCTTCGCCCGGGCGTTCAGCTCGTCGTAGCGGAACAGGGCGGGTTCGAGGCCGTCGCGTTCCGCCCTCTTGACGGCCTCGAGAAAGACGGTGCACCGCGGGGACGGGCGGTGGCCCTCGACGAAGCGGAAGGCCGGGGGAGTCATCGGCGAGTAGGCTTTCTCCAGGCGCGCCGCCAGGGTCGGGAACCGGTTCAGCTGCTCGCGGAGGAGGGCCCCCTGCTCGGCCGGCACCCGGGGGTCGTCGTCCAGGCAGCGGACCAGGGCGGCGTGGAACTCCTTCTCCAGCCGGTCGAAGGCCTTGGCCACGGTGGACCGGTACGTGCACCCGAGGTCGGTGAGCGTGACGGCGGCGGTGCCCAGGAAAAGAATGCACATGAGCGCGATCAGCAGTATCCTTCGTTTTTCGGTGGCCGGGTTCATGCGCCGGATTTCCTCACCCGCGTCTTCCGGCCACCTCGGCGTCTATACGCCGGAAATCGCGGCCGGTTTCAAGCGGCGTATTCTACTGGGAAGACGGGCTGTTTTCCAGCGAAATCGTAATAACCGCCGATCGAGTCTTCTCTTACCGTACGTTGTCGACCAGGTGGAGGTCCGAGAGGAGACGGTAGGTCCCGAAAAAGCTCTCCTTCCCGTCGGGCGAGATCCAGACCCGGGAGATGGCCATCACCCCCGCCAGGTCCGGCGGTCCCACGTCCATCCAGGGTTCCCGGGCCCCGGAGCGCAGGTCCACGCGGACGACCCGGGCCGGGATTCCCCTGCCGTCCCGGACGAAGAGCGACCGTCCGTCCCTCGTCCATCCCAGGGGCCTGTCCGTCGGGGTGAGACAACCCAGCCGACGGGGGGGCCCGCCGTCGAGCGGGAAGAGGGCGAAACCGTCGCCGTCCGCCGCCAGCACGGACGTGCCGTCGAAAGCGGGGAGGGAGGAAGCGGAGGCGGGTCGGCCGGGGCCCACGCGGCGGAGGGTCCCCTCCACGGTGTCGAGGGTGCACAGGAGGGTCTGCCCGTCGCCGCGGGTCCCGCGCAGCAGGACCCGCCGGCTGTCGGGAAACCAAGCCGCCGACAGGACGTCGGCGAGTTCGCCGCGGGGGAGGGGGCGGGAGTCGCCCGCCCCGGTGGGCAGCAGGACAAGGTCCGGCTCCAGCCGGGTCCGGAGGACCAGGGCCTGGCGGCCGTCGGGCGACAGGGCCAGGGGAACTCCCTTTCCGAGTTGCACCGGGAGGCTGTCGTCGAGGCGGCGCAGACAGACGAGGGGTTGTTTGCCGGCCCCGTCGCCCGACTCGCCGAAGAGGAGGGTCCTGCCGTCGGCGGAAACATCCGCCAGTTCAGAGAAGTCCAGCCAGGAGAAGTCCGCCGTTCGGCTCTCCCCGCGGGCCTGGCGGCTGATGAAGCTGCGCAGGGAGTTTCGCTCCGCCAGGACCGTCCCGTTGCGGGAGATGTCGTGGAGCACCAGTCTCCCCGGGGCGTTGAGAAGACGCCGTTCCCTCCCCGCGAGGTCCACGGCGAAAAGGGAGAGGGCCATCCCCTCGCGGGTGGCGGTGAACCAGACTTCCTTCCCCCCGGGCGCCCAGGACAGGCCCTCGATGCTCTTCCACCCGGCCGAGAGCTTCCTCGCGCCACCCTGCCGGTCCACGACGACGAGGTCACCTGCGTCCGTGTCGTCGTCCGGGTGGTCGATGAACGCGACGAGGGCGCCGTCGGGCGAAATCCGGGGGTAGCCCAGATGCCCCCGAGTCCGGTACACGACGCGTCCCGAAGGATACTCGAGCTGGAACCCTTCCCCGACGTGGCGGACCAGCGCGAAGTCGGAACCGTCCCGGAGCCGGTCCGCCCAGGAAACCCCCGCGGCGATCTCGCGCGGGGGGCCGCCCGAAAAGGGGGCGACGGACAGGGTGCCGGGGTAGAACCCCGGCATCGGTCGCCGGATCAAAACCACGTCGTTCGAGTCGAGCACCGAGGCGACGTCGGAGGACGTCCAGCCCAGGGACCGCGACCCGCCGCCTTCCGGCAGGGTGGCGTACGCCTGGAGGGGCTCCCCCTCCCAGCAGGCGCTGTAGACGACCGTCCGCCCGTCGGGGGCGAAGCGGCCCGAGTAGACGGTCCCCCGGCGGAAGGTCAGCTGGCGGTAGACGGCGGCGCCGGGCGCGCGCTCCACCGCCGGCGGGGCTGCCTGCCGCGGCGGGAGGAACACCCACAGGGCGATCGCCGTCAACCCCAGGAGCGCGGGCGCCCCCGTCAGGAGCAGCCGGCGCACGAAGCGGCCGCGCAGACGACGGCGCCGCCGGTACGCGCGGGTGCCGCTGCCGGCGAAGAGTTCCAGGGCGAAAGCGAGGTCCTCGGCTGTCTTGAAGCGTTGTCCGGGCTCCTTCTCCAGACAGCGGAGCACGAGCCGGTCGAGCCCCGGCGGGAGGTGAAGTTCATCGCCCAGGGGCTCGGGCGACCGGTTCAGGATCGAGAACATGACGTCCACGGGCGTGGCCCCGGCAAAGGCGCGGCGGCCGGAGAGCATCTCGTGGAAGACGGCGCCGAAGGCGAAGAGGTCGCTCCGGTGGTCCACCGTCTCCCCCTGGAGCTGCTCGGGGGACATGTACCCAACGGTCCCCACCATCATCCCCGGCTCGGTCCGGACGGACCCGGGGAAGGTTTCCGAACCCGGCGTGAAGGTGGGTTCGTTGCCCTCCCGCTCCCGCTTGGCCAGCCCGAAGTCCAGGACCTTCAGCGTCCCGTCCGCGGTGACGAAGATGTTCTCCGGCTTGATGTCCCGGTGAACCAGCGCCTTGCCGTGGGCCGCGGCCAGGCCCTTCGCGAGCTGGAGGCCGAAATCGACCGCCTTGCGCCAGGGGAGCGGGCCCTTGGCGAGGTGACTCCTCAGGTTGCCGCCCTCCAGGAATTCCGTCACGACGTAGGGGTTGCCTTCGGAAACGCCGAAGTCGTGAACCGCCAGGACGTTGGGGTGGTTGATCATCCCCGCGGCCTTCGCCTCCTTCTCGAAGCGGGCCCGCCGCTCGGGGCTGTCGGCGAACTCCGGGGGGAGGACCTTGATCGCCACGTCCCGGTTGAGGCGCGGGTCGTGGGCCCGGTAGACCTCGCCCATCGACCCCGCGCCGATCCCGGCCGTGATCACGTACGGTCCCAGGTGCGTTCCCGGTTCGAACCGCAAGCTGCCAACCTCCCGCCCGGCGCCCCGCTGGATGAATTCCTTTTCCATTTTACCGCGGGTCCGCCGTTCGGGCAACCGGTTCGCGGGCCCATCTTCTTTCCGGGCGCGGCGCCGCCGCGGCAGAGGCTTCAGCCGGTGCGGTGCGGCGCGGGGAAAATGGCCTCGGACTGCGGGGGGTCGCGGGATAGGGAAGCGGGTTTGCGATGGCGGACCAGGACCGGGCGGCGCGGCGCGGGGAAGGCCCCCCGGCGGCGGGCCGGCCGCCGGGGGGGAGGTGGGCTCCGCTCAGCGCTGGCTGATGGAGACGTTGTCGATGAAGAGGGTGTTGGAGGCGGAGGAGGGGGAACCCTGGTTGGCCACGGAAATCTTCACGGCGCTCCGGTTTCCGGAGTTGAAGTCCACGGTGACGTACTTCCAGGCGCTGCTTCCCCCGAAGGCGGTGGAGGCGAAAGCGTAGTCGGTCCCGGGGCTCATCACGCGGACCGCCCCGACGTAATACGCGGCGGAAGTCTTCACCCAGGCGCCGACCCGGTAGTTGGTGTTGGGTTTCACCTTCACCTCCTGCCAGACATCGCCCACCGTCCACTGGGCGTCCCCGGGCGTGCTGACGATGCGGGCGCACTTGAGCCCGGAAACCGCCGTGGAGCTGCTGTTGACGATGGAACCCGCGTGCCGGCCGTTGCCCTGGAAATGCCAGGGGACAGTGAGGGTGGACGTCAGCTGCTGCTCGAAGCCGGGGTCGTCCACCATGGGGCCGGCGACCAGGGTCACCCGGACGTTGTCGATGAAGTAGTTCGGCACCACGAAGGGCCCGACGTTGTAGTGGCCCGCCTGCAGCCGGACTTTCTTGTAGCCCTGCATCCACGGGAGGTCCGAGGCGTCGGGGAGCGTGCTCGGGACCACCAGGCGCATCACCTGGGTCTGGTTGAAGGCGGTGGCCGTCGTCACGTTGTAGCACTGGGTGCGGGAGAAGGACCCGCTGGAGAGGGACAGCTTCCCCAGCGTCCCGGTGTCGGTGGCGTAGACCCGGGCGGAGATCTCGTAATTGCCGGGGAAAAGGAAGAAATCCCGGTAGACGCCGACGTTGCCATCCGCGGACTTCCACAGCCGGACGCAGTTGAGGCCCTCGTCCGCGGCCTGGCTCGTCCGGATCTCCGCGACGTCCGGGCCGCCGAAGGTGCTCCACCCCTCCGCGAAGCACGGGTTGTTGGCCCACATGCTCCAATCGGAGAGGTCCAGTTCCTCGAAACCGCCGTTGGGCAGCCAGTTGTCGTCCCGCTCCAGCGCGTAGGGCGTGTACACCGCGATCACGTTGTTCCGGCTGATGTAGCCGTGCGGGTCGGTGTAAACCCAGCTGTGGAAGCCGTAGCTCCCGTTGTGGTCCTTGAGCTTGTAGCCGATGTCGTAGTGGGAGTTGGCGATGTCGAAGGACCCGCCGGGGAAGTAGGCGATGATGACGGGTTTGCGGTGGGCCTGGATGCCGTCCCGGATGAGACCCAGGATCTCCTGCGTCTCCTCGTCGTTCTCGCAAAACAGGTCGATGTCGATCCGGTGGTCCATGACCACGTCGTAGTTCAGCGTGTCCTCGATGTAGTCGAGGGCGTCCGGCATCCGGTCGGGCCAGGTGGACCCGACGTCGGTGGTGGGCGGGTTCCAGGTCCCCACCTGGTAGCTCAGGTCCATGGAGAGGTGCCCGATGTAGTCGTCCGGACTGGTGACGCTGTGGCCTTCGCTGTCCATCCAGAGGTTGGGGAGGACGTTGGCCCACCCGTTGAGGTCCCACCAGGCCAGGAGGTTGACCCAGGCCGTGGGCCCGCAGCCGGAATAGAAATCCCGGTCGTTGGGGTGGGTGTCGGGCGGGATCTGCCGGAAGCGGTTGGTCCCGTCCCGGCCGATGGCCTCGTAGATCCAGGTGGTTTGGAGCGCGTCCGTGGACGGGGCGGGGGCCCCGTTGCGGAGGTGTTCCCGGAGGGCGTCCCACTCCGCCCGGATGGTGCGGGCCCGCGCGGAGAGGACGATCCCTTCCGCCCGCGCCCGGGACTTGATCTCCTCGTAGTCCAGGGGTTCGGCGGCGGTGCCGGGCCGCACGGGACCCACCCGGCGGCCGGGGCGGTCCCCGATCTCGGCCAGGAGCTTCCCGGAGAGGTCCTCGGCGGCCGCGTAACCGGGACCGTACCAGACGATCCGGTAGGGGACGCTCACCCGGCGGTCGAACCGGGCGGAGAGCGGCTCGCGTTCGGAGAAGGCCGGGACGGGGGTGTTGCGCTCGGTGGCGCTGATGACGGCATAGCCCTTGCAGGCCCCGGCGTCGTCGGCGTAGACGGCCTCGTAGAACTCCACGCGGGTGCCGTCGGGCGCGAAGAGCGGCCGCAGCGAGGTCACCGTCGCGGCGTCCATCACCCCGGCGTGTTTCGCCGCCAGGTGACGGACCGCGGGCGGGACCAGCTCCGGCAGGGGCGCCGGGGCGGAGTCCACGGGCGACCAGCTTGTGAACAGGGGGTCCGCGGTGGCGCCGGGCGGCGCGGACGCCGCGGAGAGAACCGCCGTGAGGGCCAGGAAAAAAGACACAATCAAGCTTTGGCGCATAACTCCTCCTGGAGACGAAATAGTCCCGTTTTCGCCGGGTCGCAGCGCCCGGCGGTCTTCGGTTTGTCTGCAGCTTCACTATAGCGCGGGACGCGGAATTTGAATCTGGGACAATCTCCAGAACAGGTGGGAAGATTTCCCGGTCCCGCCCTGTTCCACGGCTGCGCCTGCATCTCGGCCGGGGCGCCGGCTTCAGCCCGATGCCGCCCGTTTTTCGCTTTGGTCCAGGCATGACGCCGCCCAACGCCGGGGAGCGTCAACCCCGTTGCGTCAATCCGCCGTTGCCTGCTCGAAAAACCTGGAAATCCTATCCCGGAGGGATAGGCGTGATTCTGCTGCACAGGGCGCCGTTTTCCCGAAGTTTCACGGCACCATAAAAAGTACCATCACCCTCTGGGTGATGGCTCAAACAAAGGCCTTACATACACTTTGCTCTTCGTTTCCCGACTTTTTGCAAACGCATCAATTTCTGATTCGCGTTCATTCGCGTGATTCGCGGGCGAGGCCCCTTCTCCCGCCGTTCGCGGGCGTGGCCCCTTTTCGCGGCAGCTACGCGAGATTTCCCTACCTTTTCCCCCCAACCGCATCTATAATAAAGGCAGGTTCTTTGAAAGGCCCCGGCGCCGGGAGCGAGGGCGGCGGGGCGGGACGCGTCGAACACACGGGGGCGATCCGGTTTCGACGGGAGTGATTGAGGTCCGTGAGGCATGCCGGGTTTCCTGACCCGTAAAAATCGGGAAAGCTAAAATAGCTGCCAACAACAACCTCGCTCTGGCTGCCTAATTAAAGGCACCACGGTCACCTCGCCCTCGCCCGTGGGGAGGGGCTGACCGTCATTCAGCGGGCTGGCTTGCGCGGCTGTCTCCGACGCGCAGGCGAGAAAAAGGGGGCGGGCCGACGGCGAGTTTGCCTGGTAAGATCGTCGCCGGCGGGATAGAAACCAGGATAAGCATGTAGTTCTCACGCGGCTGAAGATTCTCGGACGGGGGTTCGATTCCCCCCGCCTCCACCATTTAGAAAAGACAAACCCGTCTCTCTGGGGTCATTCTCCGGGGTGACGGGTTTTCTTTTTCCCCTTGTTTCTAAAGGGTTTGCGCC